>JARRJE010000016.1:0-14179 GCA_037379765.1 Deltaproteobacteria bacterium | reverse complement strand
TTGGGAGTGGTGGGGCGGGATATTTGTCCTTGGCATTTCAAGGAGAAAAGGCTATTAGAATCAAAGAAATTCAAAATGGCCCTAGGCGCTCACAGACAATATCTCTCCTTTCCGCGAGTATTTGTCACCCTCATAGGTGATTTGAGCGTTGTTGGTATTAAATTAAGTAAGCTGCCCGCGCAGCCACCAATGAGGACGCCAATTCTGTAACGGGGAGGAGTTATGGCGGAATGGATCATCAGCCTGCAGAACCGGGTGATCAAACGTTTTCTCATCAATGAAGGCGACCGGTTGACCATAGGTCGAGGTAGCGAAGCGGACGTCAGGATCGACAATACTGCCATTTCTCGCCTCCATTCAGCGCTTGCTCTCAGAAACGGTATCCATTTTCTCGAGGATCTGCAGAGCCTCAACGGCACCTTTCTCAATGGCGAACGGATCGAAACGGAAACGCCGATCACTACGGAAGACATCATTACCATCGGCAAGTTCGGGTTGCTGCCAGCAGGGGGTGAGGATCAGGCACTAGAGGTCACCTCAGTTGCCTCCGCCATGGATCTCGAAGACGCCACTATCTTCGTTTCACCCAAAAGCCAGTCGGTGAAGGGATCGGCCTCGGGGCAGCAGAAGAAGGGTAAATGTCGGCTGACAGTGATTGCCGGCAATGCCTCTCCGATGGAATTGGTGCTCGATGGCCGGAGCAGCGTCAAGATCGGCAAGGACGCTGCCTCCGACATTAAGATTCCGGGTTGGCTGGTTGCCTCAGCGCAATGTTTTGTCATCAATAAGGACGGCCGGTTTGTGCTCGTGCCGCAAAAGAGCTGGATCGGCACCTGGCTGAACGGCTTGCGTATCAGGGACCCACACCCGTTGCGCACGGGAGACGTTATCGGCATCCGCCGGGTGAAGATCAAGTACGAGTAAGGGGCTTATGCTGGCGCGACTTTGGCGCAACCGGGGAAAAGGCAAGGTGCAGCTGCCACCCTCAGCCGGCAGACGGCACGGTTCCACTTCATCCCCACCCGCCATCCTCGACTGGCGGGTGGGGGATCTGATTCTGGGCCGCTACCGGGTAGAGGAGATTATCTTCGGGGCCATGGGCAAGGTCTATATCTCCGAGCATCTCGGATGGCGGACCAAGATGGCGGTGAAATCGCCGCGGCCCGAGGTTCTGGCCGACCGCGAGGGGATGAAGCGCATCCTCAAGGAGGCGAACAGCTGGATCCGCATGGGCATGCACCCCAATATCGCCACCTGTTACTATGTCCTTGCCATTGAGAACGTTCCCCACCTTTTTATCGAATACGTCGACGGCGGCAGTCTGGCTGACTGGCTGAAGGCCGGTAAATGCCATGACCTGCGGAACGCCCTTTCCCTTGCGGTGCAGTTTTGCCATGGGATGGAATTCACCCATGCCCACGGCATCATCCACCGGGATATCAAACCGGCCAATATCCTCATCACTAAAAATTCGCTTCTTAAAATCACCGACTTCGGCATCCTGCTGACGACCTCCGAGCAGGACCGCGCTCTGGCAGAAGATAGCGGGGAAGAGAAAACGATAGGCTTCCGGGGCTCCCCGGGATTTGCCTCGCCTGAGCAGTTCAGCGACGCTCATGCCGTAGACGGACGCTCAGATATTTTTTCCTTCGGCATTTGCCTGTGGCTGATGCTCTGCGGGCGGAAACCGTTTCAAAAGAATTCGATCCGCAGCGAGATTCCTGAACCCGAGCCGATTGCTCCCGGGGTGAGGTTTCCAGAGGGGCTGCGGGAAGCGCTCAAAAGATGTGTGGCTTATGAACCCCGGGACCGGTTCCCGGACTTCCCTTCCCTGCGCAAGGCCTTGGGTGAAGCCTACTGGGACCTTTTTAAAGTATCTTGTCCTTATGCCGTGCATCTGCGGGCCGACAGTCTGAACAACCGAGCCGTCTCCCTCTTCGAGTTGGGAAAGGCCGACAAGGCCGATGAGGTTCTCGCTCTGGCATTGGAGATCAACGACGTCCTGCCTGAGGCCATTCACAACCTGATTTTGCTCCGTTGGAGGACGGGCCAGATCGCCCCGAAACGAGCAAGGCGGAAATTGGGGGCCGCCCTGAAGCGGCTGGGCAATGAACCTATGCTCACCGAGTTGCGAGATCATCTGAATGCAGCCAAGGAGCCGGCAGGAGCCGGTGAATCCGGCTTTCCCGAGTTTCGTCTCTGCACTCCGCAGAATTCGCTGTCGGTATTCCGAGACGGTCAGCTCTATCAATCAATAAGCCGCAGCATGCTCGACTACCTGGAAAACGGCCGCTATTCCTCCTGCCACCAAGTGCTGCTCGCCTCTTGGCGCAACAACAACTTCAAAAAGGATAAGGTGTTCACCACCATCTATGAACGGCTTTTGTTGGAAGGTCGAAAAAAAGACGTGCAGAGCGCCCAGCGGCTGACGGTTCTTCATGGCGACCGGCAGCCGGTCGACTGCCTGGCCCAGGTGCCCTTCAGCCGTAAGATCGTGACCGGCGACCGGCAAGGGCATATTGTTGTCTGGGATTTCGTGCTCAGGAAAAAGATCAGCACTTTCGGCAAGCAGGGACAGGCGGTGCGGGCCCTGGCAGCAAATCCCAATGGCAAACAAGTGGCTGTGGGCACGGAGAATGGTGCGGTCAGTACCTGGTCGATGAATTCCTTTCAACAGACAGCCGTCCGCACCGGGCATGCCGGGCCAGTAACTTCCCTTGCTTACAGCGGTGACGGCCGGTGGCTGTTCTCCGGCGGCGAGGATGGATCTCTGATCTCCGTGCATCTGCCGACCGGCAGGGAAATCCAATACCAGGCTGCTGCCGGCGGGTCGATCAACGCGATTGCTGTCGGCGATAAGGGCAAGACCTTCGTGACCGCCAGCAGCGACGGCAAGCTTCGTTTCTGGGAGGCCGGTAATCCGGAATATGTCAAAATCGTCGAGGCCCATGCTTCTCCGATCACCGCCTTGACAGCGGCCGCTGACGGCAAGAAATATGCCTCCGCCAGCAGCGACCGACTGCTCAGGATTTGGGACGGTCACAGCGGCCGCTGCCTGAAGACGATTGTGGCCCACGAAGAGCCGGTCACCTCGGCCTTGTTTCTTCCGGATGATGTCCATTTGGTTTCCGGTTGCCAAGATGACATCATCAAGATCTGGCACGGTGAGAGCGGCGAGTGCCGGGTGATCCTGGATGGCAGGGGCGACGGGATACTCAGTCTGGCATCAGGCCCCAAGCCGCACATTTTTCTTGCGGGCAGGCAAGACGGGGCGGTCCTGCTGTTGACGGTCATCTACTCGCTGGAATTCGACCAAGCTTAGGGGAAAAAAGATGCGGCACTTCATCAGAAAAATGCTGCACCCCCAGCCGAAGCTTGCCTGGTTCGGGCGCACCGACACCGGGCGGGTACGAAGCCATAACGAAGACGCCTTCTGTATTCTGGAAGACCGGCGGCTGTTGCTCGTGGCCGATGGGATGGGCGGTCACCAGGCAGGAGAGGTGGCCAGCCGTTTGGCCGTGGATTTTCTGGCCGAGCTGTTTTCGCCCGAACAGGTGGCGAAGTGTCTCGGTAATCCTCAGGAGATTCGCCATTTGCTGGTGCGGGGCCTCCGGCAGGTCAACGAGGAAGTGATCGCCAAAGCCCAAGGAGATGAGTCCCTTCGCGGCATGGGCTGCACTCTTCTGGCCGGTCTCTTCGACAGCGATACGCTTCATACCTGTCATGTCGGCGACACCCGTTGCTATCAAAAAACCGACAAGGGCTTGCAGCAGATCACCACCGATCATACTGCGGTGGCCGCCCGGCGGGAACCCGCAAGAATCCCCGGTGCTCAGCCTTCTTCCCGCCGTGTACTCACCAAGGCTATCGGCTTTCCCTTTTCCGAGGATCCGGAGTATCATGAGCTCCGGCTGAATGACGGCGACCGGCTGCTGTTCTGCTCTGATGGTTTGTGGTCCATGTTGCCACCCGGTCGGATCGAGACCATCATGGCTGAGGCGGCAGCCCCGGAGCAGGCTTGCGACCGCTTGGTCGAGGCGGCCAATGAGGCGGGGGGGCGCGACAACATCACTGCCGTGATTGTTTTTCTCTAGTTCAAATCCCCATTCCTTTAGACGAGCCGATACGGTGCAGCGCACCTCAATCGGAAGTCTTCTCTTTTCAGTCCTTGAGCTCGATCTTGTCGACAAATGTGGAAATTGGGAATCGATACCGGAGGAACTTTCACCGATTTTGTGCTCCAGACCTCTGACGGGATCAGAACCTGGAAAATTCCCTCTACCCCGGCCAACCCGGCCCGGGCCATCCGGTCCGGGCTGAGCCATTTTTTTCCTGAGTTGCCGACGGAGCTGGAAATTATCCATGGCACCACAGTGGGCACCAACGCCTTTTTGGAGCGTAAAGGGGCCAAAACGGTGTTGGTGACCACCGCCGGATTTGAAGATGTGCTTTTCATCGGGCGCCAGAATCGCGAGCGGTTGTATGAGCTTGCCGTCGAGCGGCCGGTCCCGATCATTTCTCGGTCCTTTTGCCTGGGGGTCAGGGAGAGAATATGCCGGGACGGTTCGGTTCAGCTGCCGTTGTCCAAGAGCGCCGGCCGGCGGCTGCGTGAGTTCTGCCGTCGGGAGCAGGTGGAGGCAATGGCAGTTTGTCTGCTTCATGCCTATGCCAACCCTGTCCACGAACAGCGGATCAGGGACGAGCTTGTCGCGCTCGGGCTGCCGGTCACTCTTTCTTCGGAAATCCTGCCCGAGTTCCGGGAATATGAGCGATTGAGCACGACCCTCATCAATGCCTACTTGGCACCGGTGATCGCCTCTTACATCGAAGAGCTGGCCGCTAACCTGCCGGGCATTCCTCTTTCTATCCAGCAGTCGAACGGGGGCATTCTGCCGGCGGCAGGCATTGCCGATCGGGCCGTGCACACCGTCCTTTCAGGCCCGGCAGGCGGCGTGCAGGGTGCCTGCGCCCTGGCTCGGGAGATGGGGCTGGCGAAAATCATCACTTTCGATATGGGCGGCACTTCCACCGACGTTTCCCTTTGCAACGGCGGGCCGCTCCTGACCAAGGACTACCGGCTTGACGGCTATCCGGTCCGGATCCAGGTGATCGATATCCAAACGGTAGGAGCAGGAGGAGGGTCGCTGGCCCGGGTCGATGCCGGCGGTTTGCTGCGGGTAGGGCCGGCGAGTGCCGGTGCCGATCCGGGGCCGGTCTGCTATGGCAAAGGAGAAGAACTGACCGTGACCGATGCCAACCTTTACCTGGGCCGCTTGCTGCCAGACCGGTTCCTAGGTGGGGCCATGCATTTGGACCACGACCGGGTTGCCTTCTACCTGGGCCGTCTGGCCGCAAGACTCGATCTTACCCGCGAGGAGACCGCTCTTGGCATCATCCGAGTAGTTAATGCCGGCATGGTCAAGGCCATTCGGGCAGTCTCGTTGGAGCGGGGTCACAATCCCCGAGAGTTCGCCCTCTTCGCCTTTGGCGGCGCCGCCGGCCTCCATTGCTGTGAGCTGGCCGCAGAGCTGGGAATCGGCAAAATCGTAGTGCCGGCCCGGGCAGGGATCCTCTCTGCCCAGGGGATGGTTTTTGCCGAACCGAGTTTCGACTTCGTGCAGGCCCTGTTTCTGAGCGGCAGCGCTATTGGGCCACCGCTGCTGGACGAGGCAGTGGCCGGACTGGAGCACCGGGCTCTCGCCGAAGTAGGGCAGTTGTGCCGTGAAGGCATCCCTGAAGTTCGCCATTTCCTTGATTTGCGCTACCAGGGCCAGTCTTTTGAGCTGACTATTCCTTTCCGGGAAGGTTTTCAAGAGCAGTTCCACCAAACTCATGAGCAGTCCTTCGGGTATTGCCTGCGGGATGCGCCGTTGGAGCTGGTCTCGATCCGATGCACGGTCCGGATGCGGCGGGCCAGGCAACGACTGCCCCGGTGCGGGGAAACAGCCTCTTCGTCCCCTGCGCCGCAAAGGGAAGCGATCATCCGTTTCAGCACGAGCGAAAAAAGGGTGAAAGTCTTCGAGCGCTCCGGCTTGCGTCCCGGGCACCGGCTTGCCGGCCCGGCCCTTATCGTTGACGATTACACCACTATTCTGTTGCCCGCAGGGTTTGCACTCGGAATCGATTTGCTGCTCAATCTGGTGATCGAAAATCGGTAAGCGATCCCAGGCACCGCATCTGCCCGCGATCAGAACGACCAGCATACTCAAGTATAGCTGGTCGTTCCGATCACGAACATCTACGGCACCTGGAATCGCTTACAGGACTGGAGTCGCGAGGTACGCAGGCTCTGCCCCGGTGAGTGTTGTGGAGATGTTCTTTGGCGCGAGGAGCAAGCCTGCCCGGAAGAGGTAGCGGCGGTCAGATTGTGTCAAGAGGAGGGACTGGGAATATCACTCGCCGCTATTATCTTTAATGCGGTTGTATTCGTCCAGCAGCAGGATGCGGGGGCGATAGGCCGCGAGCTCCTCGGGCGAGTAAAGGGCGTAACTGGCGATGATGATGAGATCGCCCACCATCCCCTTGCGGGCCGCTGCGCCGTTCAGGCCGATAACCCCGGAGCCGGGTGGGCCTTCGATGACGTAGGTGTCGAAGCGCTCGCCATTATTGATGTTGTAAACCTTGATCCGCTCGAAAGGTTGCAGGTCCGCTTGCCCGAGAAGCTTTCGGTCCACGGTGAGACTGCCTTCGTAATGAAGGTCGGCACTGGTAATCGTGGCCCGGTGGATCTTCGATTTCAGCATGTAGCGCAGCATTTTTCCCTATTAACCTTTGTTCGTACCCGATCACAGAGTGGCCGTAAATTTAGCAGCTCAGGGGTCGCCTTGATTTGTGCAAGTGCTCTAGTCGGCTCTGCGTTGTGAGCGCTCACATGAAGATGCGGTGCCTTGTGATTACTTATTCTTGTTCAGCTGCAAATAACCGGCCGTTATCGATCAAGCGGGTACGTCCGATCTTCACCGCAAGGGCCAACCGTGAACTACCGTTGATCTCTTTTTGGGGCTGAAGTGTGGTTTCATCGACCATGGCGACGTACTCCACCTTGACGGCGGGATCGGCAGTCAGCATGGCTTCGATCGTTGCCTGCAGACAGCCGGCATCGGCCTCGCCTCCGGCCGCAAGTTTGCGGGCATGGCGGATGGACCGGAAAAGGCAGCGGGCTGACTCTCGTTCGGCTGGCGCCAGATAGGCGTTGCGCGAGCTCATGGCCAAGCCGTCCGGTTCCCGGACGATAGGGTGGCCGACGATGTCGATGTCCATGTCGAGGTCCTTCACCATTCGACGGATCAGGCCGAGCTGCTGGAAATCCTTTTCGCCGAATACGGCGAGCCGGGGGCGGACGATATGGAACAATTTGGTCACCACCGTGGCAACCCCTTCAAAGTGGCCGGGCCGGCTGGCCCCGCAGAGTCCGCTGCTGAGCTCCGTGACCACGATGCGGGTCTGGAACCCCTCGGGATACATGGCGACGGCATCGGGGGCGAAAAGAACATCGATTTTCTCTTGGGCCGCCAAGGCGGCGTCCCGTTCGAAATCCCGGGGGTAACGGTCGAGATCTTCCGTCGGGCCGAACTGTATAGGATTGACGAAAAGACTGACTACCGTTCTCTCGGCTCGACGCCTCGCCAGTCGCATGAGGCTGAGATGCCCCTTATGGAAGAAGCCCATGGTGGGCACTAGGGCGAGAGTCTTCCCTTCATCGGCCGCGCGGTTCGACCAGGCCTTCATTTCGGCCGGTGAACGGATGACGTCCATGACCCGAAGGCTACTTTGGCTCCTGATCCGCGGATGCCTGCGCCTGAAGGGTGGCAAGCTTGTTGGCCACGAAACCTTTGTCAAGGAGCGGCTGCTCTTTCAGCGCAGTCAACTTCTCGTAAGCCTCAATCGCGTCGGTGGGTCGGTTCTGGGCTTCGTTGATGCGGCCCACGGCCAAAAGGCCTTGGACTGCAAAGCCGGGAATGGTGGCGAGTTGTTGATATTGGTGGAGAGCCTTTTCCGGTTGTCCGGCGGTTTCGTAAGACTGCCCCAGGCTATAATGGAGGAGCGGGATTAGAGGATTTCCGGTATCGAGCTCGGCAAGAACGGCTTGATAGCCGGCAATGGCCTCTTTTTCTTTGCCGGCATTCTGTTCAGTGTGAGCCTGCTGCACACGACTCCAGAGGGCCGCGCTCGTGCCGCTGTATTCGGTGCTGATCTTGCGAAGCAGTTCGGTCTGCTGTTTGCCCGCCGGGGCATTGATGGCTTGGGCCAGCAAGTCGGCAGCCTCGCCCCGCCGTTTCGAAGTGTAATGATGGTAGGCGATGGCACCCAGAATGGCAAGAATCAGGCAGATTGCTCCGACAAGCAAAGGGCGGCTGTTCTTTTGGAGAAAAGAGATCACCTGCGGCGGCAGGTTCAACTCCTCCAGCACATTCCGCCGTTCGGGGTTGATGGTTTGAAGATTTTTCGGATTGAAAGCGCTTTCTTTTCCCATGGTCATTTCCTTGCGGCAGGCATTGGACTGCCGCTTTGTCATAACACGTTGAGGGCATTATTCTTTTCAAAAAACCAAAATAACGCTAAATATAACGTTTTCAGGGAAAAAAAGCATCTGTGAATTTGAGCAACTGATACACTGAACGGATTGGGCCAACAAGGTCATTTTCCCGAAAGGAATTTGTGATGCAGGAACGATTTGCAATTTCTTCCGCCTCCTGCCCCCGGCTGCAGACGGTCTCGGAGTTGACCGGTTCCATCCGAGGGTTGCTTGAGACTTCCTTTCCTTTCGTAACGGTCCTGGGTGAGATTTCCAATCTCCGGCAGGCGGCCTCCGGGCATTTCTATTTCTCACTGAAGGATAAACATGCCCAGATCCGGGCGGTGATGTTCAGGCAGCAGTGCCGCTATCTGGCGAAGCCTCCGGCAGACGGACAGGAGGTGATCTGCCGTGGTCGTGTCACGGTTTACGAGCCGCGGGGCGAGTATCAGCTGGTAGTTGATTACCTGGAGAGTAAAGGTGCCGGCGAGCTGCAGGTCGCCTTCGAGATGCTGAAAAGGCGTCTGGAGGATGAGGGGCTTTTCGCTCCTTCCGCCAAGAAGCCGTTGCCTTTCCTGCCGGAGCGGATAGCTCTCATTACCTCGCCGACCGGGGCGGCAGTATTCGATTTTCTGCGCATGGCCGCCGTGCGTTTCCCCACGGTGCCGGTGGAGATCCATCCGGTCCGGGTGCAAGGGCAAGGAGCCGCCCAGGAGATTATCCAGGCTTTGGCTGCTGTCAATGCTCGCCGCACGGCGGATGTCATCGTCCTTTGCCGGGGGGGAGGCTCCCTCGAGGATCTGTGGCCCTTCAACGAAGAGCAGGTGGCCAGGTCGATTCACTCCTCCGACATTCCGGTAGTGGTCGCGGTGGGCCACGAGGTGGACTTCACCATTGCCGATTTTGTGGCCGATGTCAGGGCCCCGACGCCCACGGCCGCTGCTGAGGCTGTCCTCCCCAGCCGGCAGGAGCTGCGCGTCAGGATGGATGAGTTGGCCCGGAGGTTCCGGGGCGCTTTGCAGCGCAAGATCGACCACCGTCACGACCGGGTAGGAGCCCATCGCCGGTTGCTGGGAGATCCTTCCTTTCTCCTGACTCATTTCAGGCTGCTGCTTGATCATCGGTATCATGCGCTCCTCCATGCCTTGACCGGCCGGCTCACGAAAAGGCAAGCCGAGGTCGTCCGGCTTTTTGAACACCTGCGCCGACACAGCCCCATTCACCTGCTTCTCCACCAGAAGCAATTCTGCATGGAGCTGACCGGCCGCCTGCAGGCCGCCATGGCCTGGAATCTCGAGCGACGCCGGCTCTCCTTCACCCGGGCGGCAGGTCTGCTGGAAGCGGTCAGTCCCCTGGCAGTCCTGGGGCGGGGGTATGCCATTGCCAGGACCTTTCCTGAAGGTCAGGTGGTGCGGGCCTCAGCCCAGGTGCAAGTGGGGGATGAGATCGAGGTGATCGTACAGAAAGGGGCGATCCGCTGCCGAGTGTTGGGAACGGCGGCTGAAGGGGCGTCCGGCGAGACAGATGCCGGATAGTCACGTATTACTCGAAAACAATAAGGATTGAGTTTTCCTCCGGAGGAGAATCTCCGTCAAGATCATTCCTTTGGTTGGCACACAAAAAGATCGGCAAATCGGTTGAAATAGTATAAGTATTCCATAGCAAACGGATCAATGATGACGACTCGTAGCCGCTTTGTTTGCCAAAAGGGATGTGAAAAGGAGGAGAGAAGGATGAAAAAAATGTTTTCTGCCGTTGTGATTTCTTCGCTGGTGGCGTCTCCTATGATCAGCCATGCCGCCGCGTCGTCGTTCATTAATGCCGCCGCCGCAGCGCCGTACATCAGCGGCAACATGGGAGTAACAATTTTAAATGACTCTACAGGTAGCGACTCGACTGATTCCGTCGATTTGGAATACATTCCCAGATTCGGCATCACCGGCGCTGTTGGATATGACAGCTTAAAGGGTCGAGTCGAAGTCGAGATCGGCTACCGCACGAATGGCATCGACAACTTCCGCATGAATGGCATCAACGTACCAATATCGGGGGATGTGACATCAAAAAGCGTGATGGTGAACGGTTATTACGACTTCAGGAACCAGACGAAATGGTCAACCTTTTTTGGTGCCGGTGCCGGAGTAGCCCAAGTCAATTTCGATGCCGACGCCCCGCTGGGCGATGAAGACGATACCGCATTCGCTTATCAATTTATCGCCGGTATCGGTTACGCATTGTCATTGCATACCTCGGTTGACCTTTCCTATCGTTACTTCGCCACGGCGGATCTTAGTCTTAACGGGTACGATGTCGACTACGGCAGCCACAACATTATGATCGGTGCCAGGTATTTATTCTAAATTGAATGACGCTCAGTTCCCTCAGTGCTGATAATTCACCTTTTGAGGGTCTTGGCTGCCAAGCAAAAAACATCCACGCTGTCGACCGGGGTTCACCATTCCTCAAATGGCCGAAAATAAAAAAGCCGCTGGTTTTCACCAGCGGCTTTTCTTAACTCAGTTGAGCCCCATCTTCCGGGCCGGTCAGTTCCGTTTTCCTTTGTAATTTGTTGGTCGGGACGAGAGGATTTGAACCTCCGACCCCAGCGTCCCGAACGCTGTGCTCTACCAGACTGAGCCACGTCCCGACTTGGTGTGAGGTAACGGAGCTAAAAAGTTATTTATACCCGAAAGAAAGATATTCCGGAAGAGAAAATCTCTTCCGGAATATCTTGAGACTCATTCAGATCGGCGTCATCTGAAGAAATGGCGGCGCTCGAAATTGCAGAATTGAAGGTAGCGCCCGCGGATTGCCCGAAAAAAGAGAAAAACGAGTTGGTCCGGTTACTTCACTGCCTCGGCCAGCTTGCTGCCTGGTTTGAAACGGGCCACTTTCCTGGCCGCGATCTTGATGGCTTTGCCGGTCTGGGGGTTACGGCCTTGCCGTGCTGCCCTCTGCGCGGTCGAGAAGGTGCCGAAACCGACCAGTGTCACCTTGTCCCCCTTGGCCAGAGCATTGGTGATGCTGTCCAACATGCCGTTCAAAGCCTTCTCCGCAGCAGCCTTGCTGATGCCGGCAGAATCTGCCATGTTGTCGACCAATTCACTTTTGTTCATACTCCTTCCTCCTTCGGTTCTGTTGTGGGTTTGGCCTGTAGAAAACAGTAACGTTTCTAGGCGATTTAATCAAATGACCAGTGATTGTCAAATAAAAAAACCGTCTTTTTGGGTAAGGAATTCACTAGTTTCAAGCCATTGAAGCCCGTCGGTGGCTCAAGGGCCGATGCCGGCTCGCCCGGCGATATCGAGATAAATCTTTTTAATTCCAATAGATAGAGCATATTCCAAAAGGGTGTTTCTGGAAACCTCTGTCAGCTTGTGGAAATCATCCTCGCAGATTTCCACATGAGCGATGCGTTCCGGAAAAAGCCGCACCCGGCAGCCTTGGAAGCCTAGGTTGTGCAGAAAATGCTCCATTTCGGCTACCGTTTCAAGCTGCGGCCGGGTGATGGCAATTCCGGATGGAATACGGGTAGCAAGACAAGAAGAGGAAAAGAGATTCCAACTCGACAAGCCGAACTCTCTGCTGAGTTGACGAATTTCTTTCTTGGTAAGGCCGGCGAGAGCCAAAGGGGTGGGGATGTCGTTTTCCTCCAATGCCTTAAGGCCCGGCCGGTCGGTCTGGAGGTCATCGGCGTTGGTGCCGTCCGCCAAATGCGGAATACCGAGGGAGGAGCACCTTTCCAGCAGGAGCCGGTAGAGTCTTTTCTTGCAATGGTAACAGCGGTCGGGAGGGTTCGCGACGAATTCGGGCCAGGAGAGGGGATCTGCTTCGATCTCTTCCAGGCGGCCGCCCGCTTCCTTTACCAAGACGCGTGCCTGCTCTCGTTCGCCCTTGAGCTGAAGGCAGGTGACCAAATGGAGCGCCGTCGGTGTTTCGCCCAAGGCATCCACCGCTGCCTTTACCAGTAGGGTGCTGTCGACACCGCCCGAGAAGGCCACGGCTGTTCTTCCGAGATCCCGGAGGATTTGGCAGAGAAGGTCGTATTTGCGGTGAAGAGGCAAACTTATTCGCAGGGCAGCGTCCGAATCGGTTTTTCCAGGAGAAAATCCCGCGTCATAATCTGTTCCTTGAGAGTTTCCGCAATTTCCCGGGCACGGACAATGCTCGACAGCGGGGCGGTCTGCACCGGCTTGCCGTTCACCTCGATCTGCCCGCTTTTCAGCTGGGCATAGCTGACTTCACCGTAGTTGCGTGCCACCCCATTGGGGTAGTCGTGAGCGTAATCCACCACCTGGGTGAAAATCTCCTCGTCGGCAACGCCCGTAAAGGCAGCCATCTCTTCGTTCAGGACGGGAATGGGGACGCCGAGGCCTACCGCCATGGTATTGCCGTACCCTTGCATGCTTACACCCTTGAGCCAGCGGGCCGACATCTGCTTGAGGTCGCCCTGGACCATGAGAGTGCCGGCCGGTCTGCGGGGGGTGCCATTATCCGAGCGCGGCACTCCAGGCTTGTGTTGAGTGCCATGCCAGGTGATATAGCCGATGCCGCCACCGAGGAAGATCCTGGTGCCGAGGCCAATGGTTTTGTACAGGGGATCGTTCATCAACGGGCTTAACTGGCCGGCGCTGCAGAAGGTGGCGTTGCGCCCGTGGGCCCGCAGTGTGCCCATATAGGTGTAAATGGTCCGATCGGAAAGATTGATGGCGCAATTGTAGTTTTGGTAGCAGTTTCTGGGGTTGCAGAGAAGGGCATAAGGTAGATCTTGGAGGGAGATCTCCATCTCGGCTTCCCGCCGAGGATAGCAGTCGGTGCCGTAGCCTCGGGCCCTGAGTTTCACCGGCTTGCCGGCCACCAGGTCCTCGATGACGTGGCCGCCGCCGTAACGAAACCCGCCGGGGAAAACTTTGTTGAGCGGATCGTCTTCAGTAGGCTCGGTGGCGCCGATGTAAATGTCGACTGCAGCCAGCCCGGCGTAAGCGGGCACATTGTTAAGCCAGACTTTGCTCGCTTTCAGGGTGGGATTGGTGTGGCCGAAGTTGATGAAGGCGCCGGAGGAGCACATGGGGGAAAAGGTGCCGGTGGTGACTACGTCGATTTTGCGGGCCGCAGCCACAGGGCCGTTCTCCTTTACGATTCCCACCATTTCTTCGGCGGTCACGACCACGGCCTTGCCGGCCTTGATCTTATCATTGATCTCGTCGAACGATTTGTTTACTTGAAAATTTTGCATGATTTTGTCCGGGCAACTCTTTGGTGTTAATCCATAATGGAAACCACCTTATGGCCGGCTTCTTCCAGGGCCTTGACCACTGGCTCCAAGTCGCACTTTTCCAGGCGGAAGTAATGGACCTTGCGCCTGGAGGAATGGCTCTCGGTGGCAATGCTGATGATTTCGCAATGATGCTGTTTGATGATTCGGCTGACTTCGGCAAGACCACCCTTCTTGCCCACAATGACATCGAGCCGGGAAGAGGCCTTAAGGAGCCCCATCACCTCGATGAAGGCGGAAAGCAGATCTGAGGCGGTGATGATCCCTACCAGTTTCTTTTTGTCCAGCACCGGCAGGCCGCTGATTTTGTAGTCATGGATGAGACGGGCAGCGGTTTCGATGCTGGAGTTGGCGTTGATGGTCACCGGGTTGAGGGCCATCACCTGGTG
>JARRJE010000015.1:0-12474 GCA_037379765.1 Deltaproteobacteria bacterium | reverse complement strand
TCGAGGTCAACTCCCATCCCGACCGCCTCGATCTGAACGATGTCCACTGCAAGATGGCCAAGGAGATGGGGGTCAAGGTTGCCATCTCCACTGATGCCCACAACCTGGGCAACCTCGAATTCATGCGCTTCGGAGTGGGTCAGGCCCGCCGGGGCTGGCTAGAGGCCACGGACGTGGTCAATACCCGCTCCTGGCCGAAGCTCAAGAAATTGCTCAGGCGAAGCTGACAAACCTCCACAGGCACCGCATCTGCCGCCATCAGAGCGGCCAGGATACCGAGGTATAGCTGATCGCCCTGATCACGAACATCTGCAGCACCTGTGAAGGCTTATACGACAGGGCCGATTTGCACAAGCGTTTCTGGTGGCCAAACCGGATGGAGTGTGGGAACATTTTCATCCCACCTCTGTGGCCCTGCCGGTGAGGGTCTCAGGGCAGGTTATCGAAGGTCCCCTAAGTCAGCTCTACAGGAGAAACGCCCACAGGTGCCGCAGATTTGCACAAGCGCGACCGGCCGTTATAGCAGCGCTATGCGGACGTGAGCGATCATGTGAAGATGCGGTGCCTGTGAGCGTTTCTAGGCAGGGGTAGGTTCTTCTTGCCTCCTCCTGGCCAGCCCCGCCTCCAGTGTGCGCAACCGCTCCACCTCGATGAAGATCTTCCCCTCCCGGAATACGGTCACGGTACCGGTCGATTCGCTCACTGTCACCGCCACCGCCCCGGTGGTCGCGGTGATGCCGGCCGCCGAGGCATGCCGTGCTCCGAGACCCCATGGCAGTTTTTCACCCTGCGAGGTCGGTTTGAGATAGACCCCTGCCGCCTCGATCAGCCCATTGCCCCGGATGATGTACGCACCGTCGATTGAAGCGAACTCCTTGACCGTCTCGGTGAGGCCGGGATCGAGGATGTTTCGTTCCTCTGCAGGATAGCCTTTGAAAGGGTTGAGCACCAGGGGGCTGCTGTTGGCAAGGACGTTCTCGGTGTCGCCGATCACGAAAGTGGTGCCAACCGGCCGGCCTTCTCGGCCTTCGGAGCCCAGGGCCACCGCGATGTCGAGCACCCGCTCGAACACCTCCGGAAAGATGTGCAGACTGATTTCGTCCAGGGGCCCGGCGGCGAACATTTCATATTCTTCGCCTACTTCCAAAAACACCAAGGTGTCCACCGTCTTCTTTCCAGAGATACCGGTGAGGCAAATCAACCGGTCGCCGCGATGGAACTGCCTACGGGAGAGGCCGAGGAGAATGGCGATCTTGACCTGCCCCATGCGGGAGAGGTTCATCTGCGGCACCTGAATGACGTCGGGAGTCACTTTCCGCAGCTGTTCCGCGTAATCATGATCCCTTGCGAGAAGCACGATCTGCTGCTCGCCGCCGGAATCCAGGTAGTCTTCGATCTCATCGAGGTTGGGAAAAATATCCGCATAGACCAGAATGGCGCGAGCCTGGACCTTGCGCGCCATCTCCAGGGCGAACTGCAACAGATTTTTGGTGATGTCCATGACGACCTCCATCTTTGATGGAAAGAGGTGAACGGCGGCTCCCCGTCTGGGGTCATGTCTTTGTTTTGTTTCGGGCCCGCGGCCGCAGCGCCTGCACCGCCGCTTCCGTCCGGGAGCTCCACAGGTGCCACTCTGCTTCCAGGCTCCGTATGGCCTGGGCCCAAGCGCTGTCTTCATAACTCCCACGGTCCCGCGCCCCGGCCTCAACCTGAGAGTAAAGCCGGAGGGCCTTGCGGACGCACAACTCCTGATCGAAAAGGGCCGCGGTTCGGCGCGCCGCCTGCTGAAGGCCGGCCAGGTCTTCGGCCGGCCTGGCGGCGAGCCAGGCAAGGGCGGTCCGGAAGTTGTCCACATTTTCGGTCGGAAGCAGCCGGCCGTTTTCCCTGTCTCGCACCACTTCTCGGGCGCCAGGCGCATCGAGGGCTACCACCGGTACGCCGGCAGCCATGGCTTCGGCAAGCACCATACCCTGAGTCTCGCTCTTGGAGGCGAAGGCGAACACGTCCATGGCATGGTAGGCGTCAATCAGCTCCTGTCCCTGAAGGGATCCGGCGAGGTGAAGCCGCCCCTCCAGACGACGGCCAGTGAAATCGGCGCGGATATCTGCTGCGGCCGGGCCGGCGCCCACCACCAGCAGCCGGGCCTGTTCATTTTCCTGGATGAAGGACGCCACAGCGGCGGCCAGGAAGCCGATGTTCTTCTCCGGTGCCAGGCGGCCGACATGGCCGATCACGAAGTCATCTGCAGGTATCCCGTAGTTTCGCCGCAAGGCCCTACCGTCTCCGGCGGCAAACCGGTTCCGGTCGACGCCGGTGGGGATCACCGTGATCGGGGCCTTCACCCCCCGCTCCTGCAATACGGCCGCGATGCTTTCGCTGGGGGCGATCACCCGGTCACACAGATTGGCGTAACCGGTGGCAAGGGCGATCACGAAGGGGGCGGTGGCGGCAAGGTCAGCCGGCACGTAATGGGTGTACTGCTCATACATGGTGTGGTGGGTGAAGATCAGCGGCAGGCCGCGGCTGGCCGCATAGCGGAGAGCGGCATCTCCCAGCAGGAACGGATGATGGGAATGGACCACATCGGGTCGGAAGTCATCCAGCCTGTCGCCAAGCAGACCCGGCACCGGAATCCGGACCGAGAAATCGCTGCCGTTGAATTTCTGGATGGCAGGCACCCGAAACACGTCTTGCTCTGTTTCCGGGGTGCCGGGAAAGGTAGGGGCCACGACCAGAACCCGATGGCCGGCCCGCCGGTAGGCCTCGCTGAAGGTGGAAACCGACCGGGCTACACCGCCGACGTGTGGCACGTAAGTGTTGGTGATCATGAGGATGTTCATGGTGTTCTTGGAGTCATCAGCTTTAAGTGAGCAGTAAACAATGATTCAAAACGCGGTCTCCCCGGGTATCGAACGCTTAAGGCCGCAAGGCGAGGGAAACAGTCATCCGATTTTTTCAAAACATGCATGCCATGAACCTAAGTTTAAGTGGCTTGACGGCATTTGTCTGACATCCGTTTTGCTTATGCTGACAGCTGACTGTTGACCCTTTAACTAAAACGCACTTCCGCCGTCTTCTCTCCAGCCGCCGGCCGGACCGGTCGGCAACCGGGCAGCAGCACTTCGATGGCCGGGGCTTTTTCCCGCCAGCGGCCTCGCCACCTTACCCGAGCCCCTCCCGGGCGCGGGGTGATGATCACCGTCACTTCGCCATGAGAAGTCAAGGTGGGCCCGAAACGCAGCTCCTCTCCCGGTGTCAGCCATTGGGGGAGAATGCCGGAGGCGAGAATCAGTCTTGTCCTTTCTTCCCGGATGAAACAGTTGCGAAGCATCAGGACCCATTCAGCCGCCGCCCAGACATGCTGGCCGTCGCCCATGCAGCCGCCGCCAGTATGCGGATGGACGGCTTCCGGCCATTGGCCGGTGGGAGAGGCAAGGGCGGCCACCGCCCCGATCAGCTTGCTGAATCGTGGGTCGCCCGCCCGCAGCAGCACCTGAGCCAGATGCAAGGTTAGGTAAGCATTGATGCCGGAGTGGATCATGTCCTGAAAAAAGCCACCATTCACCAGGCAATGGGCGAGCAGAAATTCTGCGGTGGCCAGCAGCCTTTGGTCCCGGGGCTGCCAGAGCTGCAGTGGATAGCTGGCAACAAGGGGGCCAATCGCGGCCGAATCCATGCGGCGGTATGGAGAAGCAGGGATGCCCTCCCGGATACGCATGATCGCAGAATGATGCAGGCTGCGGTCCACCGCAGCCAGAAGCAACTCGGCGTCCTGTCGCCAAGCTCGCGCCTGCTCGGCCTCGTCGGTTAATAGTTCGGCAGCGGCAAACAATCCGGCGGCCGACCAGAAGTTGTCCCAAAAATAGTAGTCGTTGGGGCCGAAATGCTCAGCACTGAAACCGGCCGGCATCAGGCCGGCGTGCGGAGCGTCGAGGTCGTCAGTCAGTCGTTTGCTGCAGATCCACTGCGCCCCTTTTTTCACGGCGTGCAGAAGTGTTGGCGGCAGGCGCCGTCCGCTGAGGGAAGCATAACGGTGGATGATCCACATCGCCTCGCCGTTGGCGTCCCATTCGCCATTTTGAGAATAGAAATAGCCGCTTCGTTTCTGCCGGCCCGGGAAGAGACGGAGGCAGGTTTCCACCCGGTCCGGCAGATGCAGGGCGAGGAGGGCATCGAGTATAAAGGACGCATCTCGGAACCAGAAGCGTTTGTATGTGTACGGACCGGGATAGACTTCGTGAGGACTGTGCAGGATCAGGGTGCGTATTGCGGCATCGAAAAGAAATCGGAGTTTCTGGTCGGGAATTCGCAGGGTGCAGCAACCGGCCAGGGCCTCCTGCCAGGTGAAGTTTTCTCGCCTTTTCCTTCTGATCGCCTGCAGGCTTTTTTCTTCGGCGCTTAAGGGAATGTAGCAGCTGACCCCGGTCGGTTGCCCGGGAGCAACTCCGAACAGCGCCGCAGCCGTGGCCATGCCCACTTCGCAGCGGACGGCCTGAGTGGGCCGGCCGGAAGGCAGCTGCTGCAGGACGTCGCTTTCTTCGTAGGTGGACATGTGTATCGAGTCCGGGATCCGGTCGAAAGTGAGTCGGTGCTTGTCGTTGACCAACCATCCGGGGACATCCGGGAGGGAAGCGATGTCGTGGACGAAGCTGATTCCTTCCGGATTGCAAGGGCGCAGGGCCAGGGCAAGCCAGGTTTGTTCCCGGCACCGGGCGGTGGCCTTCAGGTGGCAGCGAGCGGTGCCGTCTTCCGCCAAAACTTCCGCGGTGACATCGAGCCGGCAATCGCCTCTTTCGGTTTGAGTGCGGACCGCCAAGTTTGGCTCGAGAAGCAGCTCCTGGCTGGGCCGGGCGCGGGAAGGCAGCAAGGGCTCGCCCTGCTCGGAAACGAGCCAGACATCCAGCGACCAGCCGTCGAAGACGGGAGTGAGGAGCCCGGCCGGATCAACGATGGGATAGCGGTCAAGGCTGGGCAGGCCGAGGGCGGTCCAGTTGCGGTGGGTGAGGTTGATGTGGGTGGCGGTAAAGGGTCGGGGAATGTAGGAGGGGTCAAAGGGGTTGAATTGTTTTTCCACCCACCAGGGCCAGAGCCAGTCCAGATTGTGCTGAATGGCCCTGGTGTTGATTAGCCCCCGGGCGTGGAACATCAGGCCGGCCCGCAGCAGCTCGATCGGCTCGCTCACCTCTGAAGGCTGGGCAAAACGGTGCATCCGTGCCAAAACGCCGACCGGGTCGATAAAACCGCGAGAGCGGGCCATCCGGGAGATCAGGAAACGCCAGGGAAGCCATTTGAGCCACATGTCACACTGATAGTTTGGTGCTCTCTGCCATCATTATCCGGCTGGCGGACTTTAATGCCGCAAAGGAGTGCGGCTCGAGTGATTCTGCATCCTTGGGCTGGAAGCGCTCACAGTCATCAGGCCTTGAACCGGAAGGTGGCGGCAATGTTCGAATCGGTCGGCATCTCATGCCGCCGGCAGGGATAGATGGTGCTGCCGCCCAGAAAGGCGCGGACGGCGGCCAGATCGAGCAGGTCGCGGTCGCCGTGTCGATAATGGTCATGGATTTCGGCTGTCCAGTTCTGCTCATCGAAGGTTCCCCAGGCTTGGTCGTCCACGGAGACGAAAAGACGATCGATCTGGTCGGTGTAGGCGGCGGCGACCACCTTGGCCAGATCGCCGGTGGCCAGGCCGGTTTCGGCAAGCGCATTGAACCGGGCTGTGTCCGCCGCCAGCGTCTTCTCTTCGTGGGGAGCGACCAGGGGCCAGGCAAGCTGTCGAAGCTCTTCCGGCCGCATGGTTTCAGGGTTCCGATTGATGGGCTGAGCTTCGAGATAGGGGTAATTGTTAAGGCCGCGATAAAGCCCGAGCAGCGGTTCAATGGCGGCGAGCACCAGGGGTGCTTGACTGTTCTCCAGGAATTTGCGAACCGCATTCTGGACCTGGGAGCAAAATTCGGCCAGCCGCTTTTTCTCGGTTCGGGCATCGGTGCCGACACCCTGGCCGTGGAACATGGCGGTCCCCGGCTTCGGGCCGGTCGGGGGTGTCGCGCTGTGCCACTGCTGGATGCGTTCTGTCTCGTACAACTCGATAACGTCTTCGGCCTTTCTCGGCATGTCTGCCGGCGTCAACTCGATGACATGGAAGCGGCCGGCTTCAAACAGCCTAACCGAACCCTGGCTCAGGGCCAGGATGTAAAAGTAGACGTTTCGGCCCAGCAGCGGCAGCAGCGGTTTGAGGTAAAAGTGGCTGCCCACGTTTACCATCTCGGGCAGTCGGAGCGGCAGCCGGAAGAGCAACGGCTCGGCCAGCCCGAAGAACAGGACCAGTCCGTCCAGCTGGTTCTGCCAGAAGCGGCCGTCGCCGAGATAGGCATGCAGCGGACGCAACCGAGCTTCGGCTTCAGGTCGCCGCAGGCCGCTTTCGATGAATTTCTCTTCCGCACGGGCCAGGAGGTTCTTGAAACGGATGGCATTCTGTTGAGTCTCGGTCCCGGCCCGATGGGTGGGCATGTAAAGCGACAAGCTGCTGGGCATGGAGTGGTTAATCAGAGTCTCGAAATCGGCGGAACTGATCGGGATGGTCATGGGCCGGCTCCCCCCTTTGGCGCTGGTTATGGTCAGGAAACAGTCAGGTTGGCGGTTTGCTGCGTTTTGGGGTCGGAATAGGATTTTTGAGGCCTGCCGTGCCTCCGACCTACAACGTCAGCCTGACTTTTTTTCAAGGACTCCCTAAAGATATTACACAACGGCCACCGGATTGATGTCAAGGTGAGACCGGAGCGGCAGAGTGTGAACCTGATCCTGGGAAAAGGGAAAGGCGGTCAATCCCAGAAAAAAGTTCCACAAACCGAAGGTCGTAGATCAAAGCTGGATAAAGGAAAGCTCCTTCTTCAACGGCGAACGATTTCCAAGCCGTCATAGGCAAGCTCGGCCAGGATGCCACGCTCTTCGGCCATGGCGGCCAACCGGACCGCAGCCCGCTCTTCGTCACGGACGATCTCTGAGCCGCAGTGGGTGATGAGGGCACGGCCCACCCCCTCCTTTTGGCACCAGGTAAGCTGGGTGCGGACCGGGGTGTGGCCAAAGAGAGAGCCTTGCGGGGTCTTGCGCACCATCGAACGGGCCAGAGTAGCGCCATCGCCGATGTACAAGTCGATGCCGGACAAGGCCCGGGCGCGGTCGGGAATATACACCACATCGGGGACATAGAAGAGGGCGGCCCTGCCGGCAGCGATCCGGTAGCCCACGGCCGGCGAGCGCACCGAATGGACCACCGGAAAGGCCTCGATCGTGAACCCGGCAAGGGAAAAGGGCCGGCGGGGAAGAGCCTTGCGGCGATCCTCAATGGCGAAGGATTTCATTTCCCGCCAGGCCTCGGCGGTCGCCACCACCGGGCAGGGAGCGCCGTTTTTGAGGCCGCCGGCATGGTCGGGATGGGCATGGGTGATGAGGAGGGCAGCGGGCCGGGGCCGGAGGACCTCTTCCAGCCAATCCTCTCCCCAGTCGATGAGAAGGTGATTGCCTCGGTAGGCCAGCAGTAGCGAGCTGTGCATCCGGTGCCGCGCCGTCCTAGATTCGGTGAGGCCTCGCGTGCCGAGGAAGCGGAGTTTCATCTTGCATGCAGGGACCGTTTCAGAAAGCGATCAAGGCAAGCAGTTCCTTCAGCCTCTGAATGGTGTAATCGCCTTCGACGCCGAGGCCAATGACCGGACATCCAGCCGCCCGGCCGGCCAGGACATCGAGAGAGCTGTCGCCGATCAGTACTGCTTCCTGCGGCTCTATGCCGAGGGCCTTGCAGCCTTTATAGACGATCTCCGGATGAGGCTTGCCGTTTTTCACCTCGCCGCCAGTGATCACCGCATGGAAGAAGCGCTCCAGCCCGAATTTTTGCAGAATCAGCCGAGTGCAGGCCGTAGGGGTGTTGGTGATGATCACCTTGGGAAAGGGACTGAGCCGTTCCAAAGTGCCTGCGGCATCCTCGCCGACGACAAGGGCGTCCAGGTAGCGGCTGAAAATATTCCGGCAGAAGGAATCGGGTTCCATGTCGAGATCCAGTTCGGCGAAAATGTCCCGCAGGTCCCTGGCCCAATAGTTTTCCAGGAATTCCTTCCGGGTGAGATCTCGTCCGAACTGCTCCCGGATGAGGTGAACCAGGGACTGGTACCAGGACTCCCGAGAATCCACGAGAACGCCATCCATGTCGAAGAGAAGGCCAGCTGGTTTCAAGGTCATGAGGGATCCAATTCATGACATGCTGAGGTTTAGGGGGCGCTTTCACTCGGACCCCAGAAAAGGTCGCCGCAGCATAACCGAATCGACTTGGTCGTGCATTATTGCTTCATGAAACCGCCGCTAACGATCGGATTGGGAATAACTCCAGGTAAAAGCGGACCTTGTTCCAGCACACCAATAAGACCGCACGAAGATGCGTGCCAACGGGTTATACGCTTTGCTAAAAGGATACCCTCTCACAACCGGAATCGGGTGCAGGGTGCCGTAAATTTGCGCAAGCGCGAAGGCCCGCTATAGGAGCACTATGCGGGCCGGAGCGATCGTGCAAAGATGCGGTGCCATGCGCCCGATTCCTCAAAGTCGCTCGTAGCGGCCCATTAGCTCAGCTTTCGCAAGGATATGGCCTTCCATGGCCTGCTCCACCTGGCTTTTCGAAGACTTGGGCGGCAGATCGAGCTTTGCGTCAAGGGCGAAGAGCTTGAAGAAATAGCGGTGTTCCCGGTCCGGCGGGCAGGGGCCGTGGTACTTCTGGTTGCCGCCGGTGCCGGCGCCGTGGACGCCGGGAGGCTCCGAGTGCTCGGAAATCTCACGCACGTCGGGCGGGATATCGTAGACCACCCAATGGTCCCACATACCATTCTTGCGCAAGTTCCTTGGGACATCCGGGTCTTCCAGGATGAGAACCAGGCTTTTGGCCTTTTGGGGAACGTCCTCGATTGTAAGGGGTGGGTTGATGTTGTCGCTGTCGCAGGTGTATTTCGTGGGAATGGTGGCGCCGTAGTCAAATGTCGTGCTGGTCAGCTTCATGTTCTTTCCTCCTGCTTTTCAAGGCTTTTTCTTTTTACTGTCAACTTATTTGTAATCATTGTCTTTTTTTAAAAGAATTTTGGCGATGAAGGAGATCTTCGGCCGCACTCTGTTAGCCAGCCTCAGGGTTGAGTCGCCAGATAAAGAGATTCAGGATCACGGCGAATCCCAGCCAGAGCCAATAGGGGATGAGCAACACTCCGGCCGCTGGCGAATGCCGGGAAAAAAAGAAAGCGGTCAGGGTCACGGTAAACCAGAGTGCCAAAATTTCCGCTGCCGCGAGCCCCGGGAGATGCAAGCCGAAAAAGAGCCAGGACCAGGCGGCATTCAATACGAGCTGCAGGAGGTACAAGCCCAAGGCGTTGCGGGCGCTGCCGAACCCGGCCTGCCGCCAGACCAGCCAGGCCGCCGTTGCCATCAGGATGTAAAGGATCGTCCACACCGGCGCAAACAGAAAAGAGGGCGGGGTCCAGGCAGGCTTCTGCAGCTTAACATACCAGGCACCGGGCTCAAACCGCGCACCGAACCAGCCTGCCGCCAGGCTTGCCAGCAGCCAGAACGCCAGACCTGTAAGCGATCTCGCTTTCCTGCTCACATGTGTAATTTGCATTTGCCGATTTTCTGTCGCCACGGGATACATCTTTATCAAGTATGGCATGTTCGCGGAACCAATGCATACCGGAAGTTTTGCCGAGAAAAGGGCCTTCGGGTGAGTTAATCTATATAAAAGAAGATTATCGGCGTCAGCGAGCCGAGACGGAAAGGCTCATACCTTCGGCGAAGGATACCGATATGAATAATAAACGAAAATGTCGACACAGAGACCAACCGTGTGCCAAAGGAGACCGCCATGAATGCTATCGATCGAGTGCAACTCCTGGCTGAGCTTGAAAATGGATTCTGTGAGTTGAACCATGGACCAGGGACCTCCCCCGAGGACCATCCGGCCATAGATTATGTGGTCATGCCTATGGGGTATCAGGAAAGCCGGGATGTAGAGGTTGCCGTCAGGGACATGGTCATCCCGGTTTGCGCTGAGTGCGCTATAGCCCTGGTAGGTGATGAGTGGACCCTGATTTATTGCTTTGAGTGCTGCAGCAGTCAATGGATATATCGTCCCCACGCCAAGCTCCGCTATCGTCACCATCTGCTTTGGCTTCGGGGTTGCCCGGAATGCAGTAATGAATTCGGCGGGTTATACTTCAACGGTTTCATGGCGATCTCTGATGAGGTCTCATTTTTCACGAATGATTTCGGTATATGGGCGGCGTAAACCGCTGAATCACAATGCCTCTCTAAGATGCATCGATCTCGGCAGGCGGAGACGGTGAAAACAAGAACCTTGAGGGGTATGAACCTTTCGGCGGGGGGAACGATAAAACAACATGATATAGGTGCGGCCCTTCAACGGCACGGCTTTTTGCAACGTTGACAAACAGCAACTCACAAAATGTTTTTGGAATCGCAGGATTTTGCGATCTTGACAATTCAGGAGAGTACCGCCCACGGCATTGATCCGTTCCGGGGTTGATGGAAATAGCCTTCCGCTTGGGTTTTTAAGATGTTGATTTGTTTTGTTTTTCGATGTAGATAAGAATAAATCCTACGGGGAAAGAAGAGTTTTTGATTTTTGAGGGGAAATGCTAATGCAAGTAAGTTCGGCACAGTCAACTCGAATCGATTTATATATATTCATTAGGTAGAGCCTCAAAAAGTTAAAATTAAAAAAGAATTTATCTACAGATGACTACTGGATCCACATGAAAATGTATTGTTAAGTCCTGAATAAACATGAAGAAAGTAGCCGTTGTTTTAGGAATATTATTAGTTGTGTCGAATGATTGGTGGTTATGCCGGTACCCCAAGACAGGTTTTGGAAGCCGTCACCGCTAATGATACAGGGCAAAGAACATGAATAAACAGCCAACACTAAAATGCGATTTTGAAAGATCAGCATTTTCAGATGCATATTATGCAGTTTTTGGTCGTGCCCTTACTATTGCTACAAGATTTGAAGCTGGATGTCGTAATTTAGGAATGCTCACTGGATTGGAAAATCCTCACGGTATACTAGAATCAAAAGAATCTTTAACTAAATTCATAGAAAAAATTACAACGATTAGTTTAGAACAACATGTAAATAAATTGGGAACATATGATATTCTGGATGAAGCACGAAATGCCAGAAATGCAATAGTGTATGAGATTACACTTGGATTAGACAGGCGCCCAGATTTTATTGCTAATGAAATTTTAAGCGAAAAAATTAATCGTGTTTATGATCTTTGTCTGACATTAGCCAAAGGTGATATTCTAGTTGGGGTAATTTCTTTGGAATTAACCGGTGAAGATTTACCAACTGGCGTTTTTTTGAAAAAATACCCAGAACGTATAGCAAAATGGGTTGTTGAAATATGAAAGAAGGCGGGACAATCAATTATCTCTAACCTTTACACTTTTCAGTAAGAGAATCAAAGGCAGGCATAGCATGAAGAGAACGGCCACCAGGAAAAAAATGCGGTTAAAGGAGATGATCATCGATTGCCTGCCAATCTCCCGGTTCAGAATCTCCAAGGCCTGCGCCTGGGCCGTATAGGGGTCTGATCCATTAGCGATCATGGCTTGCGTGAGAAAGTCCTGGAATTCCAGTGTGACATCTCGGAAGGGCGTGATCAGCGTAGTGATGATTCCGCTTTGGGCGGTGGCTGATCCCCGGTCGAGCAAGGTGGTGGCAAGGGCGATTCCTATACTCCCGCACACCAGCCTGACCACATTATACAAGCCGGTCGCCGCCTGCATCTTCGGCTTCTCGATATTTGTCAGGGCCACGGTGGTCAGAGGGACGAAGATGGAACCGAAGCCGACCCCCTGCATGGCGAGCGGAAAGACGATGTCCCAGAAACCGATGTCCAGGGAGAGACGGGAGAGTTTCCAGTAGGTGAAGGCGCTGACCAGAAGACCGAAGAAGACTAGGGCTCTGGGGCCCGTCTTGTCGTAAATCCTTCCCACTATCGGCATGGTGGCGGCCATGGCGAGACTTCTTGGCATCAGGGTGAGTCCCGCATCAAAGGCCGGATATCCGAGCAGCTGTTCGAGAAGAAGGGGCATGAGAAAGAGAGTCCCGAAAAGGGCGGTGCCGAAGATGCCGCCGATCATAGTGCCGGCGGTAAAGGTCGGATCCTTGAGGATGCGCAGATCAACGGCAGGCCTTTTCGTCATCAATTCCCTGAGGACGAAGAGGAGCAGCCCCACTGCGGCAACCCCAGCCAGATCCATGATGTACTGAGAAGTGAACCAATCCTTTTGCTCTCCTTTTTCGAGCATGATCTGCAGGCTCCCCAACCCCACGGCCAGCAGGCCGATCCCCAGGACATCCACTTTGCCTTTTTGCCGGACCAGAAGGTGCACAAGGCAATGCAATTGCCAAGTTTTTTG
>JARRJE010000014.1:0-12645 GCA_037379765.1 Deltaproteobacteria bacterium | reverse complement strand
GCCCCAGAGATTTTCATCCCGAAGAAAGGCCATCCACTCGGCCACGATCTCCCGCACCTCATCCCCCACGGGGAAAAAGTAGGTGCTGAAGGTCTTGCTGAATTTGGTCTTCACCTCCCGGGCATCCTGGAGGACGCAGCCCGCGATCAGGTCCACATGCTTCAGCTTCAGGGAGGCAATGGCGCTGTCCCTGGCTCCGGTCAGTAGGGTGAAGGCAACCACGGCGCGATTCCGGCGCTCTATTTCGGTGCCGGCCGGCATCGTATTGATGACGTGTTTGATCTGCTCCATGGTAGGCACCTTCTGTGGCCTTCTGGCGGTCGCGATCCGGGTGTCCTTGTCGGAGAGGTTGAAATACTCGGCATCGGCGTATTGGAGGCGGGATTTGTAGCCCGGTTGCCAGGACAGCCACTGGAAGAATCGCTTGAGCTGGGTGAGGGTGGAATGCAGGGTCGCCTTGCTCAGCTTCTTCCCGGATTGCTGTCCCTTCTGCTCGGCCAGGTGCCGCTTGAAAGCGATGGCCTGCTCGAAATGAAAGGCCTTGAAATCCCGATACCGGGTATAGGCCTCGAAGCGACTCAAGGCTTTTGCCGCCGCATCAACGGTCGCCTCGCTGTGGCGCTTGGCTTCCTTTAAAAAAGAGAAGTATTTACGCTTGATCCGCTCATTGGCCGGGTTGTGCTTTTTCATGATCTTAATTCCCCTTTCCGAAGTCACTATTTACGGTAGACTTGGCTCTCTCAATTAAAAATCGATGGGGTGATGAAGAATCTGGATAAGGCCGTTAAGGCGACAGACGAAATGTTGCAGGGACCGATTGAGCAGCAGGCAGGACTCGGAACCATCAACGAGGAAATTCGCCGCCACGTTAAAGCGATGGGCAGCAAGGAACGGCACGAGTTTTTGGAGGAAGCGAACGCCAAAGGTGACACAAAGACGATGACGGCCGTTCTGGGCGCTCTTCATTATCTAACAGGTATCCTGCCTACTGAGCATGACTATTACCTCCGCGAGTTTCACATGCGGCGGAACCTGGAAGCTGCCAAGCGTCTCAAGGTCATGAAAGCTGCTCTCGCTCTTCTGGAAAAGAGGGCACCGTTGATCTTCGGTAAAGTTGAGAAAGCGATTGGCCAGCCTTGGCGAAGGGTCCAGTTGCTGCGGAAGACGAACAACGAGGCGGAACAAGCCTTCATCATCCGGGACAATAACGCCGTTTGAAAAGATTTTGATGTAATCAAAAGGACTTGGCAATGAGTACATCTGAAAGACCAAAGGGAATCCGAATTGGAAGCCTGGCATAAAAAGTCCCAATCCTTCTGGTCGCCCACGGGGGATTGTTGATAAGCGGATGAAAATGATCCAAGTATTACAGGACAATGTCCAGGCAATCGTCAAGGTGATGGTGGAAAAAGCTCTTGATGGGGATACCGCTGCTGCCGGGCTGTGCCTGGCGAGGGTGGTCCCGACGCTTAAGGCACAATCGGAACGGGTTCAATTCGAGTTTGATGCAAATGCACCGCTTGCCGAGCAGGTCGCTGCTGTATTGCAGGCTATCGCTAATGGAGAAGTATCAACAGACGTGGGCAAGCAGATCATCGAGGCAATCGGTGGTCTTGCAGCGATCAAACAAATTGACGAGCTGGAGATTCGCCTTACGGCTTTGGAGGGGAGAGGGAGATGAGTATCATCAGAACGAAGCGGAATCATGTTGCAGCGCTTGACCCGTTGCCCAGCGATGTAGCCGTGGTCAGTAGGATTGGAACGGCCCGTGTGGTGCAGCCTATTCATGAATACGAGCAAGCAGTGCGTGAGGCGGTGGCAATAGCTGACCACATGCAGGCTCATGTTGATGTCGTGCCCGTCAGTGCCAGCGAGATGTTGGAGCTGCTTGGCGTATCGCCGGAAAGCTTGCTCGATGACTTGTCAGCAGCCGAAAGGGAGGAGTTGCGAAGGGCTTGCATCACCGCCTGCATCAATGCGATCCGCTACAGCAACGATCCCGAAGTGGTTGCGGAAGCTTCTGAAGTGCTGGAAATGATAAGTTTCGGTAGCGGTCGGCAGGAGGTCCACTGATATGCGCAGGATGCCGGTTGGACTGCTCCGCCGTATCGAAGCGCTAGAGAAGGCGAGAAATCCTAATCGGTATGCCGATTTTCCGCCGATCATGGGCCTTGATGAATGGGAGGCGCTGGCAGTGGCGAGCCAGGCAGAGCTGGTTTTCCTCACCCAGGAGCACTTGGAACAGCCCGAGGCGGTGGCAGAACCTGTGGTCAACACCCAGGCAGAGCATCACCGTTATAACCGGGAGGAGGATCGCCAGCGGAAGGAAAGCCCACGGGACTATTTGAAGCACAAGGAGGAGCAAGTCAGGAGGACGACCGTGATGAAATGATGTGTTCCCGGGCATCTTTAGGCAGCGATTCGAGGCGTCAGTTGCCGTCCTTCTCGTTTTCAGGTGGGTGACTGTATTCTTGTTTGGTTGAGCCTTCTCCAAAGAGATTAAGATATTTTGCGGACTTGCCAAGCATAAATTCTGTTGCAATGTCGAAAACCTTGAATTTTTCAATTCTCGAATTAGTTGGACTAGTTATTACAACAGAGCCTTCCTCCAATGAAGGTGCTATGGAAGATCCTATCAATGCCCTTATATCATTTGGGTAATCTTCCCACGGAGTGTCGTATCTAATTTCCGTCAATCCCTTTAATATTTCAGGGTCAGATGGTAGATGAATTTTCCCCAATTCGAGTTGTTTCTTAAATTCATCTCTGGCTTCCTGCCATCTATCGCCCAAGGCATAGAATTTTTCCCCGATAACTGCGTTTAAAGCATCAACAACTTGTTGAGGTGTAGTGCATTCACCGGGGATTTTATCCAGCTGTATTTGCAATCTGAACAAAATGATCATAATGTCCAGAGGGAGCTGTTTGTCTAACTTTAAATTACGTATTTCCTTTACCTCTACCCCGCTTTTCTTTTTCTGTAATGCGACTGCATATGGTTCATATATGCAATCGTTTGTGCCATCATGAGATACGCCAACTGTGCATTCATCGACGCTCAATTTCTCCATATTATGGAAAGCACATTCAAATGCTCTTATTATTGGGTGAGGTCTGTATTCTGGATCTTTTTTGAATTGCCTAGAAATATAATCTAGAAAAATCCTCATCCCGTCCCAAAAAATCGATTTTCTTATCCATTATAGGTTTTAAGGAGAAGGTTTATAAAATCATTTTCTTTTTCTGAAAGACGGTCTTCTGCTTTCTTTTTCTGCTTGAGAAATTCCTTGATGTCCCGGCCTGCAGTGCAGATGGAAATGACATTACTTAGATATGGGATAAAGCCTGCCAGAAAACCTCCTGTGGTTATGGGTATTTCTTTTTTGAGAATATTCGATACTTCTTTCTCTAAACTCTGAATTTCTTCGGATTGTTTCCTAAAAGCTTCTTGTAGGTTTTTCTCAAGCTGTTCGGAAACTAGCTTCAGATCGGTATCCTTTTTCGCTTTAATATCTGTAATTCCATTTCGGAGAATGCTTCTCATGTAATCAAGCCTATTATTTTCTCGAAGCCATTTTAGCGCAGTAATAGGAACCTTGTTGATCCATTTAAAGTTTTCTTTTTGAAGCGAATTTGCTATTGCTGCATCCATATCTAAGCCACCCAGTTCATAATTATAGAAAAACCACGGCAACTCGTAATCATAAATAGGTTCGGCGCTAAGTGTATTGCAAAAATATTTGTGCTCCTGCACCCTTACGAATTGAGACTTGAGATAAAGCCCGAGACTCCAAGTGATTGATTTACTGTCAAATTCAGGGCTGATCTTGATTTTGTTAAATTTTACTAAGAATTGGTTGAGGGATTCATAATTTCATAACTTTTAAAGGCATTAGGCAGAAGATGAAGATTTTTAAAATTTTTGAAAAGATTTATGGTTGTCTGTTGTTCTTCAAAAAATGCAAAACAATCTTCTGGATCTGAGAACTCTCTATTGGTAAGCTTGCTTACATAATCTGTAAACCTGTAATCTGCATTGGCAAGCAATTCCTCCTTGGCTTCTTCTTTAATCACGTGGATGTTTATCGGCAGAATTACAATGATAAATTCATCGGTTTCGGCAAGGATTAAGTCTTTCAATTTCCAAACATTAAATACGTGCCTAATAAGTTTATTCAGATATTGCTTTTTATCAAGGTATATTTGCCTGTGGAAAATGGATAAATTGAATACGGGGTCAGGAATAATTATGGTATCAACATAAAGGGCACATTTTTTAACAAAGTTTTCTAGGATTACGGGTGTAATATCGCCCGAGTATATGCATTTGAGAGATTCTTCTTTTTTTACAAAATCGAAAATATTTTTGCATTTTCTTCCCAGAATTTGTCAATTTCTTCATCAAGATCTTCGATTGCATCAATAATAAGATCCGATATTAATGGGTAGCTAGCCATATTTGCTCCTAAGTCTATATGGCTATCCTCTTCGTCTCCTAAATAATGCCTAATGCTTCCGAAAAATGAATCAATTATATCGAAGTATTTTTTGAAGGCTTCCAGTGTATATTTTTTATCCATAGTAGCCTGGCGATCCCTCCTATTTCTACGATCTGATTTATCGCTTCTCAATGGTTTCGGTTAGCTCATCTTCTACCAGAACTATATGGGGGAAAGAAGGGGAAATTGCAACCTCTTTAGGATACTTCTGACGTGCTATAAATGTGCTAAACGCCCTTTGGAGAGGCAAAAGAAAAAGCCCCCGATCCGGGGGCTTTTGGGAGAGAGCCCTTATAACAATCAATGTAAGTTGCCGAATTTTAGGAATAAATATCAGAGGTAAAATAGCACATACCCCCAAATATACCCCCAAATATCGATTGGTGTTGAGTTAATGCTCATTGGCCGACAATATTCCAAACCTATATTCCCCGAAGCGATATGTCAATTCCACCCCGGTGTATGAGACATGTACTTGGCATCCTCCCAAAGCGAAGGCGATTGCTCCCATTTGCGTGTTGTGAGGGACGCTGTTTAATTGTTTAACGAGATTGTGCGAGTATGCCATCGAGCAGGTCAGGTTGCTCGGAAACGATTTTCCCGCCACGTCGCACCGCATGGCTTGCCGCAGACCGTCCAACGTTAAGAAATTTCCCTGTTTCCGTCCCTGAATGAAAAAGAATCCGCACAGCAAGGTGACAAAACACATGACCCCGATGGCCCGTGATAGCTTACGCGCTTACCAAGCTCCGAGTCTTGATGAACGCAAGCAGATCCGCGTTGATCAAGTCCTTATGGGTTGAGCACATGCCGTGCGGCAAACCCGGATAGACTTTCAGAGTGGAGTCTTTAATGAGTTTGGATGACGGCATAGCCGAAGCGCCGATCGGCACAATCTGATCATCGTCGCCATGCATGATCAGTGTCGGCACGGCAATTTTCTCGAGATCCTCGGTGAAGTCCGTCTCGGAAAAGGCCTTGATGCAGTCAAAAACGCCTTTGAAGCCGGCCATCATGCCTTGTAGCCAGAACGAGTCACGCAGACCTTGCGAAACCTTCGCATTCGGCCTGTTAAAACCATAAAACTGCATGGTCAAGTCCTTAAAGAATTGGGAACGATCAGCCAGCACACCAACTCGGATCTGGTCGAACACCTCCTTTGGCAGGCCACCAGGATTGGACGCTGTCTTGAGCATTAACGGCGGCACCGCGCTTATCAGGACTGCCATGGCGACACGCTTCGTACCGTGACGGCCGATATACCGTACAACCTCGCCGCCGCCCGTGGAGTGGCCGACATGAATCGCGTCCTTCAGGTCGAGCGCTTTAACAAGTGCAGCAAGGTCATCGGCGTACGTGTCCATGTCGTTGCCATTCCATGGCTGGCTCGACCGGCCGTGACCACGGCGGTCATGGGCGATACAACGGTACCCGCGGTCAGCCAGAAACAGCATCTGGTCTTCCCATGCATCAGCGCTAAGCGGCCAGCCATGGCTAAAAACTACAGGCTGTCCATTACCCCAGTCCTTGTAATAAATCTTGACTTCGACGTCTTTTTCTGTACCTACGGGTATATAGTCCATTTGTATTCTCCTTTTTGTTGCCCCCTCCATTCAATTTCTCGTGGGTCTCGCTCCATCCCGCTGCTCCCTTTTTACAATCAGTATAGCCCATATCGTTAGGCAAAGTCTGTCAGACCCACTTAAAAAGAGAGTGAGAAACTAAGACTTGCAATGGAGGCCGGAGGTACCAAGTAAGCCAATCAGGATGCAAGCTTGCTGCCGAGACGGGAGAGGAAAACTGCGGGAAGGCTATATTACTTGGGCAGTTGGGGCAGGTAGGCCGGTTGTCTGAAATATATACTCAAAACCGGGTTTGGTGCAGAGGCATTCGATTGAGTCTCAGCACGGCAAAATTGTCAAGAATAAAGAAGCGACCCCGTCCTACAGTAATATCCGGAGGGTTCAGCCATTTTCTATGCTCAGCCCCTCATGGGCGATCTCGATGGACTCTATGGCCACCTCTTTGCCGGTGGCCTTGAGGCCCGGCCCCTCGATCTTCACCGGAAAGGCGTTCACCGCCTTCCAGGTCATTACCGGTTCATGGCTTTCATTAAGCAGGCTGATGATGATGTCACGGCGGTCCGCCTGGTTGAGGCTGGTGGTGTTGAGCCAGTCGAAAAATTCGCTGTCGCTGGGCAGAATGCCGCGCTTGAGGGTGATATTGCCGTACTCGGGAATACCCGGCATCTTTCGGGCTGAATTGATCGGACTCAATCCGTCGCGGTACTGGATGGCCTGGTTTTCGATATTGAGGCCCGAAACCTCGGCAAAGCCGAGATTCTGGCCGCCCCACTGTACCTGAAAATGGGAGACCGGTAACGAATAATCAGCGATGACTGGCACCTCTCATGAGATTTGAATCTCCAATAATCGGAGGACCCGCTCGCAAAAGCAGCCGGCGCGGGTCCGTTCGCCTAGCAAAGGGAAATCAGGCTTTCTGCATCTTGTGGGAGAACTTGAGGATGATGAACTCGGCAGGCCGCACTGCTGCCAGGCCGATCTCCACGTTCATTCTGCCCTCGAGGACATCCTAGACGGTCATGATCACCCCCGGGGCCGACTTTGACGAAGAAGGCTTGCTCAGGCTTGGCGACGGGTTCGGACCTCCTTGTTTTTATTGGATATTTCTTACAATTTTGTGAGACAACAGTGGGTGGGTTATAGTCTCTCAGTAATTCTTTCGGATCAAGTGGTCTCGCTGCTAAGTAAACCCACCAAAGCAAAATGCCCGCGCTGATTACTGTACCTACCCACCCAATTATCACAGGACCACTACCTCTGAAGATTAGATACCAACCAGTAAAAATACCTGGAATATAGGTAGACCAATACAGCATGAACCTATCTACAGAAGGTTTACAAGATGTACCTGACCAAGGGCGTTCATTCATGTGCCGAAATAAATACCAAGAAGCTACTTCGTTAGATTTGGATTATCTACTGGATGATGCAAAACAGGCACATATGTATGAATGTGTATACCTCCTATTTGAGGAGGCTAGGCTTGCTACTATCAGAATAAGCAAAAATCCAACAAAGTTAGATTTATTTACATCCTTGACCCATTCTATAGAAGCAGCCAATACGGCGCCTACCATAGTAAGAGCATAGATACGTGTCTGAAAAATCTTTGAGGAATAACGTGCTATCAAATCGGACGGCTGTGCCATAATCTTATTTCCCTAATGGTCCGGTTTCTATTTTATTTACAGACGGCCAAAACGCAATAGGTGCTCCGGATGACATACTCGCTGGTGATCTCGGGGTATTTGTCATAGCCGTAGATTTCGGCCAGCATGTCGGTGAAGAGCGTGACCGTGTGCTTCATTCACATCCTTTGCCTTGGGGCTCCCTCGAGGATCTTGGCGAATGCTCTGAGGCCACTTTTGATCCGGGTTTCAACCTTCTTGGGAATAGCTTTCATGGTGCACGCCCTCCTTATCGTTTCTAACCTGTCCACGCTTCTCATCCAAAGGTTGTCCATTCCAAGCGACTTGTTCATGGAACCCCATACACCGATGGCTAGCCGCAGTGGGGGCATCGTTGCTCTTCAGCGAGCGTTTTTTGCGATCCGCTGGAAGCAGCATGTTATATTATTTTGATTGAACACGTTCATCATCACTAATAATGTATTCTTTTAAGAGCTGCGGATAGCCTCCCCCATAAAAATCAACTGAGAACCCGTTCATGGCATGATTTTTATTTTGCCACTCTTCAATAGTTTCCCGATTATTCGACAACCTAACAACATTTTCGCTTTCTCTCTTTATCAACTCTTTTATTTTAATTTTATTGAGTATACATCCTGAAAAAACTGTTACAGCATCGTCAATACCTAAAAATTTCTCGACGGTTTTTTTATATGCACAACTATCATAAAAATATAACCCTGATAAAGCATACAGCTTACCTTCAAGGTTTGCATTTTCCAACAATTTCTTAAATTGCTCATCCGCGTTTTTACTAAAAAATATATGCTTGAAAGCGATTGTTTCTTTAGTCGGAGTTCCAGCATAGCTCGTCCCTCCAACCGAGAAGCTTTTTGCATTCAAAAGGACTTTATAATAATCACAACTTTCTGTCTTCTTATCACCTGCAAGGCAGTAAGCCGCTGTCGTGAAAAACAAAACACAAATAATCAATTTACCAGGCAAAGCATTCATTTTGTTTATTCAAAATAACAAGTAATTATGATGAACTGTATATCATCCCGAAATGGGTGATACCCTGCATTTTTATAGTCGGCCAACAAAGCCGTTCCAAACTCGTATTTTCTCTATAATATTCTGAAAAATTATTCACAAGCCTTTTCCATTGAGGGGTCGGTGACAGAAATATAGATAGGCAATGGACACCTCATCGGCTCATCCGGTAGGAATGGGTACAGGTCTGCTGCTGAGTTGGTGTCGCAGAATCAAAGGACTCTCCCGATTGGGCTAGTTTTTCTGCCGGCAAGGGGAGGGGTGAAGACTGTACTTTTCAAAAATCCACTCCGCCCTCACGAAGTTTCTTGATCATTGCCACGGCAATCTCCTCGGCACCCGTCGGCACGGCCTTCTGCGGCGCCCCCAGGCTGCGGATGATCTCCCCCTGCCGTTGATACGGCACCTGACCGTAGCATGTAAAGGTAGTCAGCACCTTCTCATGCCCCAGATTCTGGCTCCAGGCCTTGAACTGCTCTGGGGTCTGGCAAGCCTCCTGGCCGAGTTGGACAAGGGTATTGCGGAAGCTGTGGGGGTTGAAGTAGGGCAGGCCGGCCTGGGCAAAGGCCTCCTTGAAGATTGTTCTGATGGGAGTTGCATTTCTCCAGTGACCTCTGGCGAGCCCCGCCGCCTCGAACTGGTTCTTCGGCCCCAGCGCCACCTTCGTTGCCGGAAACAGCGGGTCGTCGTTGCCCCAGAGCTTTTCATCCCGAAGATAGGCCACCCATTCGGCCACAATCTCCCGCACCTCCTCCCCTACGGGAAAAAAGTAGGTGCTGAAGGTCTTGCTGAATTTGGTCTTCACCTCCCGGGCATCCTGGAGGACGCAGCCCGCGATCAGGTCCACATGCTTCAGCTTCAGCGAAGCAATGGCGCTGTCCCTGGCCCCGGTCAAGAGGGTGAAGGCCACCAGAGCGCGATTCCGGCGCTCGATCTCGGTGTTGGCCGGCATCGTATTGATGACGTGCTTGATCTGCTCCATGGTGGGGACCTTCTGTGGCCTTCTGGCGGTGGCGATCCGGGTGTCCTTGACGGAGAGGTTGAAATACTCAGCATCAGAATATTGGAGGCGGGATTTGTAGCCCGGCTGCCAGGACAGCCACTGGAAGAACCGCTTGAGCTGGGTGAGGGTGGAATGCAGGGTCGCCTTGCTCAGCTTTTCCCTGGACCGCTGCCCCTTCTGTTCGGCCAGGTGCCGCTTGAAGGCGATGGCCTGCTCGAAATGGAAGGCCTTAAAATCCCGATACCGGGTATAGGCCTCGAAACGGCTTAGGGCCTTTGCCGCAGCATCCACAGTGGGCTCACTGTGGCGCTTGGCTTCCTTTAAAAAAGAAAAGTACTGGCGCTTGATCCGCTCATTGGCCGGATTGTGCTTTCTCATGATCTTGACTCCCCTCCTCTAAGTCACTATTTACGGTAGGCTTAGCTCTCTCAATTAGCCGTTGCGTCGTGAAGTGTGTTTGTCTTACCCAGCTGCCCGGAAGGGGACAATCTTCGCCCCACTTTTTAGCGCGTCCAGATAATCTGCCCATTGCTGCATCATCTTCCGTCTCTCCTCAAGACGTTCCGCCCGGTTGTATATCGCCCGGACCGTGTTGGTATCCCGGTGGGCAAGCTGCAACTCGATGAGATTGGAGTCCCACCCGGCTTCATGGAGGAGGGAAGAGGCGGTTGACCGGAAGCCGTGGCCGGTCATCTCTTCCTTGGTAAATCCCATGCGCCGCAAGGCGGCATTGATCGCCATGTTGGAGATAGGCCGGGCGGTTGTTCTCGCAGAAGGAAACACATAGCGGCCCTCGCCGGTCAAAAGTCGGATCTCTTCGAGAATCGCCAGAGTCTGGCGGGATAACGGCACGGCGTGGGTTTTCCGCATCTTCATTTTCTCGGCCGGGATGGTCCACAGGGCAGCATCGAAATCGATCTCCTTCCATTCCATGTGCCGCAGCTCCCCGGGCCGGACAAAGACCAAGGGCGCCAGACGCAGGGCGCACTTGATGATCAGGGTCCCTGAGTAGCCGTCAATCGCCCGCAAGAGGCCTGCGGTTTCCTTGGGGTCGGTGATCGCCGCCATGTGCTTCGGCTTCGGTTTGGCCGCAAGCTGGCCGCGCAGTCCGGCAGACGGGTCATGCTCGCACACCCCTTTGCCCACGCCGTAGCGGAAAACCTGGCCGCAGATCTGCTTGACCCGGTGGGCGGTCTCAAAGGTGCCCTTGGCCTCGATCTTCCGGAGTACTCCCAACAGCTCGGGAGCGGTGATCTCCGCCACCGGCCGGGCGCCCAAATGGGGGTAAACATAGGTCTCCAGCCTGGCCTGCACGGTTTCCTTGTGTCTCGGGGTCCAGGCGGTTTCCTGCTTGGTCAGCCACTCGCGGGCAAGCTCCTCGAAGGTCTCCGTTGCCATGGCCTCTTCCTTTTTTGCCTCTCCCGGATCAATGCCGTTTGCGACCTGGCCTTTGGCCTCCTCCCGTTTCTGTCTGGCCGCTGACAGAGAAATTTGGGGGTATGCGCCGAAGGACAGCAGCTTCTCCCTACCCCCAAAACGGTATTTGAGCCGCCAGAGCTTGCCCCAGGTGGGGGTGACCAGCAGGAACAGGCCGCCGCCGTCAAAGAGCTTGTAGTCCTTGGCCTGGGGCTTGGCATTGCGGATCTGGGTATCGGTGAGTGGGGCTATCCGCCTGGGCATAGGGGAATCCTCCTGGTTTGGGGGTATGCAGAACCATTTTTTTGGGGTATCTCTGACCGGCTACCCCCAAAAAAATTTTCACCGAGCCACCCAGCAACGGCTGTTTTCCCATCAGAAATATTGGGGATTGCCGTTTTTTTGGGGGTATGTCGGTACAGCTTTTTGGGGGTATCTCTGGGCGGATACCCCCAAAATACTGCGCCGAGGTGTCACTTCTGGTTTGTAACTACTCAATTATTAAAGCGATTGCCTGTTTTGGGGGTATCTGACCAAGGCGTTTGGGGGCATACCCCCAAACATACCCCCAAAACGGCTGGATTTCAGAATACTAAATTGGATGTGCTTGGACAACACAAAAAGGAAAAGCCCCGATTTATCGGGGCTTCTAGGACTGCTCCGGACGTTGCCGGATTATCAACTGGCGGAGAGAGAGGGATTCGAACCCTCGGTGGGCCTTTTAAGCCCACACTCGCTTAGCAGGCGAGCACCTTCAGCCGACTCGGTCATCTCTCCGTTGGGGTTCATCAAGACTGGCGGAGGGAGTAGGATTCGAACCCACGGAGCTTTCGCTCAACGGTTTTCAAGACCGCCGCCTTCAACCACTCGGCCATCCCTCCCGAAAAGGGCTTTCATCTTTAGCATTTGCCGCCGAAAGGGTCAATCCTAAATTGGTTTGTGCGGCCGGCACACGGACAGGGTTACATCATTTTAGAACAGTTCCTGCCAACGTTTCGTTCGATCCCGATTCCAATTCCGTTAGGCGGCTGTGATCAAACCAGATATTGAATTTGACGCGGTCTGGGGGTACTCAGAGAATTGCTGTTGACAGAGGTCCCAATTTGTGATTTTGGCGGATCCGATGTAACAATACGCCTTTTTGGGTGTTGAAGGAGCTAAACGATGAAACAGAAGTTTTCGATTTTTAAGGATTCCGAGAAGGGTCAGCTGGTCATCCAGGAGCATGCCGAACTGGACAAAGAGATCATGTCGCTGTTATGTGAAGAAACCTATAACCTTTCCGAGCTCGCGGTGGCCCAGTCCGAAGGTGGTGAAAGCCTGATGAATCGGTTGCGTACCAACAACATGTACCCCCCGGGCCTGTATGCCGAACGCATCGCTGAAAAGGTCATTGAAGTCCTTGGTGATCCTGAATACAAATCAGCTGAGCTGCTCATTGATGATAAAGAGTTTTTTATCAT
>JARRJE010000013.1:0-16652 GCA_037379765.1 Deltaproteobacteria bacterium | reverse complement strand
TACCCCCAGAGCCCGGGCCGCCCGTACGTAATCCATGTTTCGGCCCTTGAGGAACTCGGCCCGCACGTAATCCGAAAGTCCCATCCACCCGAAGAACGAGAGAAGCACCAGGAGCAGAAGGAGGCTGGGTTTGAACATGGCCGAGAAAATGATGAGGAGATAGAGCTCGGGCATGGCGCTCCAGACTTCGATGAACCGTTGGAAGAAGAGATCGGTCTTGCCTCCGAAATAGCCCTGAACCGCGCCGGCCAGGATTCCCAGAACCGTGCCCACCGCGGTGAGCGCGAAACCAAACAGGACCGAAATCCGGAAGCCGTAGATGAGCCGGGCCAGTACGTCCCGCCCTTGGTCGTCGGTGCCCAGAAAATTCTGCTTCGAGGGCGGCGAGGGCACCGGCTGGTTGAGTTGCATGTTGATTGAGTAGTAGTCGTGCGGATTCGGAGGAAAGATCGCGAAGTTGCCGTCCTTGGTGATCTTCTTCAGCACGTATGGGGCCTGGTAGTTGGCCTCGGTTTTGAAGTCGCCGCCGAAAGTGGTTTCCGGATAGGAGATGAAAATCGGGAAATAGTACTTCCCGTCGTAGCGGACCAGCAGGGGCTTGCTGTTGCTGAGCACTTCGGCGAACAGGCTCAAAGTGAAGAGCAGGGTGAAAAAGATCAGGCCGTAGTAGCCGCGGCGGTTGCTTTTGAATCGGCGCCAGCGCCGCCGGAAGAGGCTGTTTTGCCGTCGAGCCATGATCAGCGCTCCACGCTCTCGAAGGTGATGCGAGGATCGACCACCACGTAGCTCAAGTCGGAGAGCAGACGGGACACCAGACCGATGATGGTGAAAAAGTAAAGGGTGCCGAGGACCACCGGATAATCCCGATCCATGATCGATTGGAAGGCGAGCAGGCCCATACCGTCGAGTGAAAAGATGGTCTCGATCAGGAGGCTGCCGGTAAAAAAAGCGGTTATGAAAGAACCGGGAAAGCCGGTGATGATGGGGATGATGGCGTTTCGGAACACGTGGCGGTAAAGCACCCGGTTTTCGCCCAGTCCCTGGGCCCGGGCGGTGAGCACGTACTGCTTGCGGATCTCCTCCAGAAAGCTGATTTTGGTAAGAAGGGTCATCACCGCCAGACTGCCCACGGACATGGAGATGACCGGCAGCACCATGTGCCAGAGGTAGTCGAGGATCTTGCTCATCAGTGGCAGCTCATGCCAGTTGTCGGACACCAACCCCCGCAAGGGAAAGACACTCCAGAAGCTGCCGCCCCCGAAAAGGACGATAAGCAGGATGGCCAGCACGAAGCCGGGAATGGCGTAGCCCACCAGGATGATGGTGCTGGTCGTGACGTCGAAGTGGGAGCCGTCCCGCACCGCCTTCTTGATCCCCAGAGGAACGCAGACGGCATAGACGATGAGAAAGGTCCACAGCCCGAGGGACATGGAGACCGGGAGCTTGGAGATCACCAAATCCACCACACTCTCGTGGTGATAGTAGCTGGTGCCGAAGTCGAACATGAGATAGTTCTTCATCATGGCGAGGAATCGTTCGACCGGAGGTTTGTCGAAGCCGTACAGGGCCTTGAGCTGCTGGATGCGCTCCGGGTCCAGCCCCCGCGCCCCCTGATAGAGATCGGTGGGGGAGGGGGCGCTCACCTCGCTGCCCATCCCGTGGCTTTGCATCTGGGAGATCATGCGTTCCACCGGGCCGCCGGGCACGAACTGGGTGACGGTGAAGGTAATGAGCATGACCCCGAACAGGGTGGGGATCATGAGCAGGATGCGCTTGAGAATGTAGGCGGCCATCTGGTCCGTTTGACTTGTTTGTTTCGTTGATCAACCAATTCAACCAGTTCAATCAATTGAACCGGTTCACCGTTTGGGCTTCATCCACCAGGTCATGAGCTCGTTCATGGGTTGGTAATAGAGGGGCAGTTTCTTGGGCCTCTCGAAGAGGTCCCAGTAGGCGACCCGGTGCTTGTCGAGGTACCAGTTGGGCACCAGGTAGTAGCCGTACCAGAGCACCCGGTCCAGAGCGCGACAGGCGGCGGTGAGCTCTTTCTGGGTCTGAGCGTAAATGATTTTATTCACCAAATTATCCACCACGGGGCTTTTGATGCCGATGACGTTGCGAGAGCCCTGGTGGCCGGCAGCTGCCGAGGACCAGAAATTTCTCTGCTCGTTGCCGGGGGACTGAGACTGGGGGAAGACCTGAACCACCATATCGAAGTCGAAGGAGTCGAGCCGCTGGGTGTAAAGGGCAGGGTCGATGGAGCGGTAGGAGGCCTCGATACCGAGCTTTTTGAGATTCTGGACATAGGAGGCCATGACCCGTTCGAAGGAGGGGGATACCAGAAGGATTTCAAAGTGAAACGGCCTGCCTTTGCCGTTCACCAGCCGGCCGTTCCGGACGCGCCAGCCTGCGGCTTTGAGCAGATCCCTGGCCCGAAGCAGGTTCTGGCGCAAGCTGTCTGGAGGCTCGGTGCTGAAGGGTTTCGGCGGGGTGGTGAACACCTCGGGCGGCAGCTGGTCCCTGAAGGGCAGCAGATACTTGAGCTCGAGCCCTTCCGGTAGCCCGCTCGCGGCCAGCGGCGAGTTGCTGAAGTAACTGCCGTTGCGGGTATACTGGCCGAAAAAGAGGGCCTTGTTCACCCAGCTGAAATCAAAGGCCAGGACCAAGGCCTCCCGCACACGCCGGTCGGCGAACAGGGGACGGCGGATGTTCATGACGAAGCCCTGCATGCCGGCGTCGTTGTGATGCTTGAGCAGATCTTTACAGATCAGGCCCTTCCTGAATTTCGGGCCGGTGAGGTCCCGGGCCCACTGCTTGGCGATGTTGACCGCCATGAAATCGAACTCGTGGGCCTTAAAGGCCTCCACCGAAACAATTTGGTCCTTGAAGTATTTGTAGGTGATGAGGTTGAAATTGAACATGCCGCGACGCACGTTAAGGTCCTTTCCCCAGTAATTCGGGTTGCGGCGATAGGTAATCGATTTGCCAGGCACGACGGTTTCGACCACATAGGGACCGGAGCCCAGGGGCGGCTGCAGGGAGGGGATGTCGAATCCGTGTTCGGTGTAAAACTTCTTTGAAAAGATCGGCAATTGGCTGGCGATCAAGGGCAGTTCGCGGTTTCGCCTCTTGAAGATGAATCGCACCCGGCGGCCGTCAAGCACCTCCGCGCGGTCGATGTCCTGGAAGTATGCCTGGTAAAAAGGATGGGCGAGATTGCTTTTCATTGTCTCCAAGGAGTATTTGACGTCCTCGGGAGTGACCGGCTTTCCGTCGGAAAAGCGGGCCTTTTTGTTGAGTGTGTAAGTGACCGAAAGGTGGTCCGGGGCCACTTGGATGTCGCTGGCCAGAAGACCATACTCAGAGAAGGGCTCATCAAGGCTGGGTACCGCCAGGGTTTCGAAGACGAGCGTCTCGAGGCCGCTGGGCGCCGTGCCCTTGAGGGTGTACGGGTTCATCTTGTCGAAGCCGCCCAGGTCATGCAACACCAGATGGCCGCCTTTAACCGCCGCGGGCGAGGCATAGTCGAAATGGGTGAAGCCAGCCGGATACTTGAGAGTTCCGTCGATGCTGATGCCATGGGCGGCCATCGATGGGGAGGCGTTGGCGAACAGAAACACAACAGCTGCCAACAGGGAGAAGATTCGGGTCATATCAGGTTGCGAGCAAATTTAAAAAGTCAGAAGCCAGAAAAGGTAAAGGCCGGAGGATCAGGGATCGGGGGGCTGAAAATCCGAACTACTCCTGCGGCGGTTTCAGCACGCAGTCGAGCGTGGTGGCAATGACGTTAGCCAACATGGTGAGTACCTCCAAGTCGTGCTCATCAAAGTTGCCGGAGCGCTTGTTGAAGGCTTCCATGACGCCGACGCATTCACCGTTCATGTAAATGGGGACTGCCAGGATCGACTCGATCTCCAGATCAATGCGCTGGTCGAGTTCGCCATTGTACCGTTCATCTCCCAGCGCATCGGCGAGGGTCACCGGTTGTCCATGACGGTAAACCCACCCGGCCAATCCTTTGTCGAGAGGAAGGGTCCGCCCCTCTCTATGCCGGCGGGGACCGGCCTGGGCCATTACTACCATCTCCTGTCGGTCCGGATTGGCCAGAAGAATGGAGCCCGCCTCGCAGACGAGCATTCCGTTGATCATCTCCTGTATCTGCCCCATGATCCACTGCCCTTTGTAAATGTTGGGCAGAAGCAAGGAGATCCGCAGCAGGGCGAACATCTCTTCCCTTGACAACCCCTCCAGGGTGGCACCGGGAAGCAGCTGGGTGAGAAGCCCTTCGCGCAGGACCTTGGGCTCGATGATCTTCATTTCCATGAGGATGTCGCCGAGGCAACGGCAGCCGTCCTGAGATTCCATCCAGACGAGGAGCCATCGGTGAAAAGGCGGGGCACTCTGCTCCGCGGGCTGCATGCTCTTCTGAGCCTGCTGACGGGCCAGGGCTTCCTCGATTTGTTGGGAGGTGGCAACGCCGAGCTCTTGGAGGATGTCGCCCAAACGTCGCCATTGTACCCGTTTGCCGAGCAATTGGCCAGAGAGATTGGCGGCGATGTTTTCGAGATAGGGATTGCGCCCTTCGCCAAAAAAGGCGATCAGATACTGGTCCATGCGGCCGAGCTGCTGCAGGCGGGGCAGCACAAAATTTTCGTAAAAAGAAATGGTGCCGTCAAGAACCTCTTGGAGGGAGCCGAAAACATGGATGCCTTGCTTCTGGAGGTTCTCCCTGCCTTCGAATTTATAAGCCTCCTGGAATTCCTCGAACAACTCCCGGATGCTCTGCATATAATCTACATCGGCCATCTGTGCGACCAAGTCCGCAGTGGCAACCATGCGGGCGATCGTTTCCGCCGCTGACTCATGGAACTGCCCTGCGAGCCGTGGTTCATCCTGGAACTCGGTCACTGAAATGATTTTGGGCGCTAGCTCGACCAGCAGGGACGGCCAGTTGCGGGCGGCCAGGTAGAGGCGGGCCATCTCGGAGCTGCGCTCCACATGCCGGAAGGTGAATTTGCCGCCCTGACCGTCTTGATCTCCCTTGTCTTTCAGATAACCGGCATCGTGAAAGAAGGCTGCGGCCATCCCAGCAAGAAAGTAATCTTCAGGGATTTTTCTCTCTGGATTGACCTTGTTCCAGCCGGCGGTCATGCGGGCGGAGGCGAGCGCCACATCGGCCGCGTGCTCAATGGTGTGATAACCTACCTGGCAGGCTTCATGGGTAGGCCAGTCACCCCGGTAGAGAGCCACCACATCCGCGCAGAGATTTTCGAGCAAGGGCGAAACGTGAGTGTACTCCTGGTGGGTGATCTCGAGCAGTGACTCGATGTCGACCTGATGGTCGCCACTCCTGGCAGTATGATCTTGCCGGTCTGATACCATTGCTTGGATCAGGAAAGGTAATGGGCCGGTGGAACGGGAGGGCAGGGTGTTCCCGCCTTTCCGTCTCTAGCGAAAGGATAGAATTTCAGGTATATTTCAATGCTCGGTCGTGTTGACGTGTAATCTCGCATAAATGGATGATCATTATAGATGATTTCGGCCGGGGTGACAATGCTATTTACAGATCGATGGCAATACAGCCACGTATTGGTTCCCGCTGTTTTCCCGGTGGAAGTGATTATAATTTTTAATTGACCGTGTTGCCCAAAATGGATAAACAGCGGGCAAACCGGACTGTCGGCTGGAAACCTTTTCTCGCGGCCGCGCTTCTTCGTTCCAGCCTGCAGAGAGAAATCTGGGCATTTCAAGGAGGAATCAGAACATGGGCAAGACAATTGCCGAGAAGATTTTCGATACCCATTGCCGGGACAACCCCGCTCCGGAAAATTTCGTCCTCGATCTCGACGTGGTGATGTGCCACGAGATCACTACCCCCATAGCCATCACTGACCTTGAGGCCAAAGGCATGGACCGGGTCTTCGCCCCGGAAAAAATCAAAGCAGTGATCGACCATGTCACCCCGGCCAAGGACTCGAAGACTGCGACCCAGGGCAAGATTCTCCGGGATTGGGCTCGGAGGCACAACATCGAGGATTTCTTCGATATCGGCCGCAATGGAGTCTGCCACGCCCTGTTCCCCGAGAAAGGGTTCATCCGGCCGGGCTATACCGTCATCATGGGCGACTCCCATACCTGTACCCACGGTGCCTTTGGCGCTTTTGCCGCCGGCGTCGGCACCACGGATCTCGAAGTGGGGATCCTCAAGGGGGTCTGCTCCTTTCGTCTGCCCAAGACGCTGAAGGTTAACATCACCGGCAGCCTGCACTCCGGGGTCTATGCCAAAGACGTCATCCTGGCCGTAATCAGGAAGCTCACCGTCAACGGTGCTACCGACAAGGTCATGGAATTCGTCGGCCCGGTGGTGGAGGGGATGTCCATGGAGTCGCGGATGACCCTTTGCAATATGGCCATCGAGGCCGGGGCTACCTGCGGCATCTGCCTGCCTGACCGGGTCACCGCCGAGTATCTCTGGCCTTTCATCAAAAGCGACTACGAATCGGTGGAGGCGGCAACCGAGGATTTTGCGAAGTGGCATTCCGATCCGGATGCGGTCTACGACGGAGATCTGACAATCGACGTCTCTCGGTTGGCGCCGCAAGTCACTTACGGCTACAAGCCTGATGAGGTGAAGGACGTGACCGAGATGCAAGGCACTCCCGTCGATCAGATCTACATTGGCTCCTGCACCAACGGCCGCATCGAGGACCTGCGGGAGGCTGCTCAAATCCTGACAGGGCGCACCATCGCGGAAACAGTCCGCGGCGTGCTGTCGCCGGCCACCCCTGGGGTTTACAACCAAGCTTTGCAGGAGGGACTCATCAAGATTTTCATGGACGCCGGCTTCTGCGTGACCAATCCTACCTGCGGGGCCTGTTTGGGGATGAGCAACGGCGTGCTGGCCGAGGGAGAGATCTGTGCCTCGACCACCAATCGCAATTTCAACGGCCGCATGGGCCGCGGCGGCATCGTCCACCTGATGAGCCCGGCCTCGGCAGCAGCGGCGGCTGTGGCTGGCCACATCACCGACCCCCGGCCCTATCTCTAAAGCGAGGGAGGAGAAAATGAAGAACTTCGGCGGTCCGGCGCTGTTCCTGGACAGAAACGATATCAACACCGACGAGATTATCCCCGCCCGCTATCTGACCGAGATCACGAAGATGGCGCTGCAGCCTTATATCCTTGAAGATCTTAAGATCGGCGGCTTCGATCCCGCTTCTGAAAAGGTAAAGGAGGCGAACGTCATCGTCACCCGGGCCAACTTCGGCTGCGGCTCCTCCCGGGAGCACGCGGTATGGGTCTTCGAGGTGAACGACATCAACGTGGTCATCGCCGAGAGCTTCGCGCGTATTTTCCGGCAGAACACGTTCAACTGCGGCATGCTTGCCATCGAGCTGTCCAGGGAGAATATCGATGCCCTGTTTGAGCTGGGCGACGGGACGGTGATCGAGGTGGATGTGGCCGGAGAGCGGCTTAGCGCCAGGAATGGCGACCGGGAGATCTCCCTCGATTTTTCCCTCAACTCCTTCGACAAGGAATTGGTTCTGGCCGGCGGCTGGCTGGAGTACGCAGATCAGAAATATTGATTGGAGCGCACAGCCATCGGCATTCGATTCACAGCTGGTGAAGATTGCCTCTGCCGATCGCTGATTGGCTTGATGCTCATTGGCGGGCCACCAGATCGGCAAAAGCCTGCCTGATCTGCGGATACTCGAAGGTGAAGCCGGCAGTCTGGAGCTTCCGAGGCAGCACCTTCTGGCCCTTGAGCACGATTTCGCCCAGCTCGCCCAGGACCAGCTTGAGGGCGAAGGCCGGGACGTGCGGAAGAAAGACCGGGCGGTGCAGGGATTCGCCCAAGGCCTTGCTCATCTCCTTGTTGGTCACCGGCTGAGGCGCCGTGCAGTTCACCGGCCCGTTGAGGGTAGCATTGGCAAGGAGGAACAGGAAGATTCGCGTGAGATCCTGGCGATGAATCCAGGAAAACCACTGACGGCCCGATCCCAGCGCACTTCCCATTCCGGCTTTGAAGGCAGGAACCATTTTTTCGAAAGCGCCGCCGCCCGCGCCCAAAACGATGCCGAACCGGCAGCACACTACCCGCACGCCGCGTGCTTCCGCTTCCTGAGCCGCCGCCTCCCATTCCCGGGAGAGCATGGCCAGGAAATCATCGCCGGGCGGGCTGTTCTCGTCGAGCTCTTCATCTCCCCGGAAGCCGTAGTACCCCACGGCCGAGGCATTGAGCAGCAGGTTGGTTTTTTTGTCCGGTTTGTCCATTGCCGCCACCAGGTGACGGGTGGTGGCGATGCGGCTCCGGCGCATGGTTTCCTTGTAGTCATCAGTCCAGCGGTGGAAAATGGAGGCGCCGGCCAAATTGACCACAACCTCGTGCTCCGGCACCACCTGCTGCCAGGCGCCCTCCTCCACGGGATTGCCCTCCACCATGGCCACCTCCGCCGGCAGACGGCCTTTCTTGCCGGCCGATCGCGACAGGACGGTGACCCCGTGTCCCTGATCCACGAAGGCCCTGGCCAATGAGGTTCCCAAAAAGCCGGTGCCTCCGGTCATAAGGATCTTCATGGCCGCTCTCCCTTTTCAGTTGCGCAACTATTTGCGACGACACTATAACTCAGCCGCAAGCTATTGAGATGCTATGCCGCCTACCTTCCATGATATCATCATCGAAAAAGTAGTGTCAGGGGGATTCGGGCTCGGACGCCTGGCCGACGGCATGATTGCCCTGGTGCCGTTTACCCTTGCCGGCGAACGGGTCCGCATCACGCCGCGCCGGCGGCACAAGAGCTATCTGGAAGCGGAAGCCGTCGAGGTCCTGGCGCCTGCTGCCGAGCGAATCGATCCTCCGTGCCATCACTACGGCCGCTGCGGCGGCTGCGACCTGCAGCATGCCGCCTATCCGGCCCAATTGCGGATCAAGGCAGACATTCTCCGAGAGCAGCTTGCGGCCGCGGGCTTGGCCGATTGGCAGGCCGCCTGGCAGGAACCTCTGGAGGCCACGAACCCTTTCGGCTATCGCCAGCGGCTCCGGCTGCACATCGATGACGCCGGCCATGTCGGATTTCATCGCTCTCGCTCCCACCGGGTGGAGCCTGTGGCCCGGTGCCTGCTGGCGCGACCGGAAATCGAGAGCTGCCGGCAGAAGCTGCAGGCCCATCCCTTCTGGCCCCTGCTGCAGCAACAAAGCACTTCGCTGGAAATCACCGTCAGCCCGGACGACGGAAGGATCATCATTCTGCTCGGCTACCGGCGGCAACCGCGGCCCCGGGACCTCGAGCTGGCCGGGACTCTGGCAGCCGATCTGCCGGAAATCGCAGGGTTTCTTTTCACCGGCGCCGGCTTCGAACCGATAGGACCCCAGGGGCCGGCCGCCGGCAATGAAGCGATGTTGAGCCGCTTCACCCTGCCACCAACGGTCACCGGCAGCCGGCCGCTTAGCCTCAGTGCTGAACCCGGCGGTTTTTCCCAGGTTAATCCCCGTCAGAACGAACAGCTGGTGCGGACGCTTCTCTCCTGGGCCGAGGTTCGTCCAAACCAGCGGGTGCTTGATCTCTTCTGCGGCATGGGCAATTTCAGCCTGCCCCTGGCACTTCGCGCCGGCGAGGTGATTGGCTGCGATCTTCAGGGAGCAGCGATCCGCAGCGCCCGGCGTAATGCCGAGCATGCCGGGCTCACCAATTGCGAGTTCCTAAAACGCTCGGCCCGGGAGGGCGGGGCGGAGCTGCTCGCTCGCGGTGAACGGTTCGATTTTCTGCTCCTCGATCCGCCCCGGCAGGGCTGCGCCGATTTGATCGATTTGGTTCCTTACCTCGGGGCCCGGCGCTTGGCCTACATCTCCTGCGATCCTCCCACTTTGGCCCGGGATCTCGTTCTCCTCGCGGCCCGAGGCTACCGACTCCGCCGAGTGCAACTGGTGGACATGTTCTCCCAGACGCATCACCTGGAGACGATTACTCTTTTAGAGAATGCAGAATGCAGAATGCAGAATGAGGAATGAGGAATGAGGAATGAAATCCTTTCTTTCTTCGTTCTCTTAATTTTTCATTCTCACTTCTTCATTTGTTTTGCTGAGGAGCGGTGGTGTGGATTCGCCATAGAGCCGTTTGAACAGCTCCACCAACCGGTCGCGCACGTTGTCTTCCTGATTGAGGATGAGGACGAGCTCGTCGGGGCCGTTTTTCCCCTGGAGATACCCGGCATAGGCATAAACGCCGGTGAGGGTCCCTGATTTTAGCAGAAGGCCCTGGTGCTTTGGGAGCAGTTTGGCATACGGCTCGAAGGCCTCGAGCAGACGGAGCATGGCCCGGGGAGTGATCCTGTTGCGGCGGGAAAGGCCGGAGCCTTCATCCACTTGGACCTCTTGATCGGTTAGACCGATTTGATGGTGGAGGAAGTCAGCGAGGGCAGCCCTCGCCTTGGCCCAGGTGGCCGGATAGCCGGTGACGCGGGCACCGCAGGTCAGGAACACCTGGTTGGCGATGAAGTTGTTGGAGTAACGCATCAGCCCTCGGATGATTTCAGTAAGGGGACGGCTCCCCCGATGGATGTAAATGGGTGTGAGGCTGGGAGGGATTTCCCCGGATCGAATGGTACCCCTGCCGGGGATACCTGCTTTCTCCTGAAAGGCCCGGAACAGCTCGCCCAAATGCTGTAGGACCTTTTCTTTGTCGTTCCCGATGTTGATGCGGTGAGTGCCTGCCGGTAGGCCCCGGCCCAGCTCGCGCATGAGAGGAATGGTCGGGGTCTGGGGCTCGGCGGAGCGGATGGTGCCGTCGCGGGCCATGGTGATGTTGATCGTATTGAAGTTGGCGGCCAGGGCTCCGTTGGCCGCATCGTACGGATTGAGGCTGTCGCCGGCGCCATCCGCCGGTGAGGCGAGCTTGAAAGCGGAATCGGCGAGAACGATATCGTTGATCCGGGCCACTCGCCGCTTCAACTGGCCCATGATGGGGGCGATTTCTTCGGAGATCACATATGGGTCCCCGAACCCCTGGATGTAAAGATTGGCGGCGTGGTCGACGTAGAAACGGGTCTCGAAGTGAAAATCGGGTCCTAAGGTCTTCAGAGCCAGCAGGGCGGTGGCCAGCTTCCAAGTGCTCGCCGGCACCAGAAGCGTATCGGCCTGGCGGCTGAACAGGATTTTATGGTTCCTGGTGATCACGCAACCGCCGTGCTCCATCAACCGGCCGATCTCTGCTTCCAGGGGCTGTTCGCCGGTCCGGGCCCGGGCAGCCGGCGCAGCCTGGAGCAGGCAGAGGAAAAAGAGCAGTATGGCGGCGATCCGCCCGCTGCCCTTCCAGCCCAAAAAGAAGACTGGAGACCGATTTCTTAATTTGAAAAGGCAGCGTTCAGCCATCAGCGTTCAGCGAAAACAAAAGTTGGTTAGAATTCGGCAATTTTTCGATTGATGTGATCTCGTGAGTTGATTTTGCCATTGCTGCAGATTGCTGAGAGCTGGTGGCTGAGTGCTCTTTCACGAAATGGCCAATTTCAACAGCTCCTGGGCGGAAACCATGCCGATGGCGTCGCCGGAGCCGCCGGAAACCAGCAGGTTGTGGACCCCGGCCTGGTCCATCACCTCCAGGGCCATGGCCACCGATTCGTTTTCATCCACCTGAACGCAAGGTGACTTGGTGGCCTTGGCGCCGATCAGCTCGCAGGCGGTCATGAACTGGGAAACCTTGGTTTCGTCCAGGTCCTCCTTATTGACGACGCTTCGCATCAGATCGAGAGTGGTGATGATGCCCACCACCTGGCCGCCGGATTTGACCACCAGCCCGGTGGCTTTGGCCTCCGCCATTTTACCGATGGCGGTCCGCAGGCTGTCGTCAAGGGATACAGTCGGTCCGCCTTTCTGGACTGCACTACTGATTGCCTCGTTCATGCCCATCATGCAGCTCCTTTATTGAAGTTTTACGGGGACGGCCGTGTACCGCGCCCCGCTGGAATCAGATTTTGGGCAGGTTTTTCAGGTTCGCATGTCATATCGTCTTATTAGGATTGCTGCTCACACTGCATCAATCCACGGGGCTCAAGCCGTGCATCTATTGAGCAGGTCTCCTCAAGTCAGTGTAACTGTTCACAAAGAAGTTTGGCAAGGGCCGTCGGGGCTTTCCACTTGCGATCAATGTCCCGCCGGGTCGGAGGCAGGCCGCCCTCTCTTTGTCAGGAAGGAGGGATGCAGTCAGCCATTTTTCTACCAGAACCGCCAGGCCTTTGCTAGAGCCAGGATCAAATTCGTAGCGGGAAAATTTTCATTAAGAGTAGAGCAGAACTTTGCGGCGGCGTTCGCTGAATTCAGTCAGCCCGGGCTGCCAACTTTCCTCCAGGCTGAGTAAGTCGGCGCCTTCGGCCACCGCTTGACGGATTTCGGTGTCACCCAGAATGAGATCCAGGGGCAGCCGTTCATACTCGTATTCGTAAGGCGGCGACTTATAGGCGAAGCGGTCGGGATGAAGGTGCATGGTCACCTGCAGCAGAGCAAGGCTGGTCCGATAGGGGAGGAACCGCTCCGCCTCCGTGACGTGGAAATGAAAGCCGACGCAGGGCTCTTCCTGCCATTTGTTCGAGGTGGGCTCGAAGACCACCGGCCGCAGAATGCAGCCGGGCAAAGGGGTTTTCCCGAGGGCAGCGAGTATCTCTCGATGGTCCCAGAAGGGGGCGCCGCACAGCTCGAAGGGCAGGGCGGTGCCCCGGCCTTCGGAGATGTTGGTTCCTTCCCAGATGACCTGGCCCGGATAGACCAGCGCTGCCTCCGGGGTGGGCATGTTGGGGGAGGGAAAGACAAAGGGCAGACCGGTATCGCGGAAAAGCATCCGCCGCTGCCAGCCCGCCATGGCGATCACTTCCAGTTCGGCCCCGATGCCGAATTCGGAGTTCATGAGCAGGGCGAGCTCGCCGAAGGTGAGGCCGTGCCGCATGGGGATGGGATAGAGCCCCACGAAAGAGCCCACGTCCATGAGGTCCACCAGGAGCACGTCGAAGTGATCAAACATCTCCTTGGTGGGCCGCCGTTCCGTGCCGTACAGGCTGAAGACCGGCAGGCCGCTTTCCCGGTCTACCGTGTGGCCGGATTCGATCATGTTGTCCTGCTTTTCAGCGAAAAAGCCGTGCTGAGGCGTGAAAAGGCAGGTGAGTTGGTCTGGCAGGACGGCACGGATGAGATCGCGGCTGTGGCGGAAAAGGCGGTCGGTGGAGGCCTGATTGCAGAGAAGCCCCAGCCGGCGGCCCTTGAGCCGGGCTGGCGGAGAGGCGATCAACTGTTCGATTCCCAGTAAGACCATGACAGATGAAGCAGAGCGTTGAGATGGTTGGTGTGGATGAGTGGGTGGTGAGGAAATCTCACTTACTTATCAATCCACTCCACGGATTTTGCGCTGGAGAACCCTGGACGAGTCTTCTTTTACGATTTAAGGAGTGATGATGAAAATTGCAATCAGCGGCAAGGGCGGGGTTGGTAAGACCACGGTCATGGCCATGTTGGCCCGTCAGCTGCGAGAAAACGACAAAGAAGTGCTGGTGATCGATGCCGATCCCAGTCCGCACATGGCCCAGACCATTGGCATCAAAAACGTAGAGCGCATCACTCCCATCGCGGAGATGAAGGACCTGCTGGTGGAGCGATCGGGCAAGGTGGCGGGTTCGCCCTTTTACAACATCAATCCCCAGGTGGATGATCTCCTTTCCCGGTTCATGTTGGAAAAAGACGGCATCCGGCTGATGGTGCTCGGCGCCATTCAGACCGGAGAGGGGGGGTGCGCCTGTGCGGAGAATACCGTCCTCAAGCGGCTGCTCACAAAGTTGCTGCTCCAGCCTTCCCAGGTGGTGCTGCTCGATATGGAAGCCGGGGTGGAGCACCTGGGGCGAGGCACCATAGCCGGAGTCGATCATCTGCTGATCGTGGTCATCCCTTCCCGGTCAAGCGTGCGCACTGCCCTGAAAATAAAGAGGCTGGCCACCGAGGTGAGAATCCCCCGGATCTCCTTTGTAGGCAACTTGGTGGCGGACGAAGAGGACCAAAAGTTCCTGACCGAGGAACTCGGCGAAGAGCCCATCGCCTTCTTTCCCGATTCCCCTCGCATCCGCAAGACCGAGCGCTCCGGTAAGCCGGTAATCGAGGTGGCCGCCGAAATGGCCGCGCAAGCCCAGCAAGTGCTCGACCGCCTCGGCACGAAGTGACGCTCTCTCAGATTCTCCCAATCTTGGTAGTGGGGTAAGCGATCACAGGTGCCGCAGATGTCCGAATGGGCAGCAATACTCCAGTATGCTGTTCATTCTGATCGCGGGCAGATGGGTGCCTCTGATCGCTTACCCGAAGCAGAGCCCGCAGTCCGGGCACTCTGTGGTTGTGGTGGAGAATGTAGAGCCGCAGGCTGGGCAGGTGGCCACAGTGGCATTTGAGTCGAACACCGCATCTCCATGCTCGCTGTGATGATGGTCGAGAGCTGTGGAGCGCCGGTGCTCAGCGGCCATGATCCTCAGGGCATCGGCAGCTTCCTCCGGCCGGACTTGGAGAAGGACGGTGGGGCTACAGCAGCTTCCACCGCAAGAGCGGTCCTCGCCAACCACTCGGGTGGCGATCCCTTCGGCTGCCATCAGCTCCTGGAGATATCGAACTTCGGAGAGGGAGCCGCGTTCGATCACCATCAGTTGGTCGTCGGGGGCGATCTCGTCCTTGCTGGTGGCTAATTTCTCCTGACGGCCTTTCTCCAGCTCCTGCATCTCGGTACCCGTGATGAGGAGGATCTCGCACTCGGCGCACCTCTCGTACTCGGCGCGATATTCGTCATGACATTGGGGGCAGTATTTGAGTTCCGGATCGATGATCAAATCTTTCCAGTTCCGTATGTTTCCTGTCAATCGAGGAATTTCGCCTGCAAGCTGGTCGTCCGGAGTGATCTCGTCCTTGGGGGCCGCTGATTTTTCCTGACCGCCTTTCTCTAGCTCCAACATCTCGATCCCCGTAATGAGGGAGATCTCGCACTCGGCGCACCGCTCGATCTCGGCGCGATATTCGTCATGACATTGGGGACAGTATTTGAGCTCCGGGTCGATCATCGCTTCTCTCCAGTTCCTGTGTTTCCTGCAAATTCCCTCACGATGTAGCGTTGTTGCACCAGAAAAAATCTTGCCCTGCCCGTACCCGGGAGCACCGTTTACTGGATCGGTGGCCACGCTACCGGCTTTACAGAATGAAGCGGCTCAGATCCTCGTCTTCCGAGATATCGGCCAACTGCTCCCTGACGTAATCGGGGGTGACGACGAACCGCTCTTCGGTCATCTCCGGAGCCTGAAAGGAAAGTTCCTCCAGCAGGCGCTCCAGAACCGTATGCAGCCTGCGGGCGCCGATATCCTCGGTCTTGCGGTTGACCTCGGCGGCAAGTCTGGCCATTTCCCGGATGGCCTCCTCCTCGAAGACCAGCTTCAACCCTTCCGTCTCCATCAGTGCGACATATTGTTTGATGAGGGCGTTTTGGGGTTCGGTGAGAATACGATAGAACTCTTCTTCACCCAGAGGATTGAGCTCCACCCGGATGGGAAAGCGCCCTTGGAGCTCAGGGATGAGGTCAGCGGGCTTGGCAACGTGAAAGGCGCCGCTCGCGATGAACAGGATGTGATCGGTTTTTACCGGGCCGTATTTGGTCGTGACAGTGGAGCCTTCAACGATAGGAAGCAGATCACGTTGGACCCCCTCACGTGAGATGTCCGGTCCCTGTCCGCTCTGCTTGCCGGCAATTTTGTCGATCTCGTCGAGGAAGATGATGCCCGACTGCTCTGTGCGCCGGATCGCCATCTGCTTGATCTTTTCCATGTCGAGTAGCCGCTCGCTCTCCGAGTTCTTGAGGATCTCCCGGGCGTCCTTGATTTTGACTTTCTGGCGCCGAGTCTTTTTGGGAAACATCTTGCCGAAAACGTCCTTGAGGCTCGACTCCATTTCGTCCATGCCGGAATTTGAAAAGACCTCGATCATTGGCATGACCTGAGGCTGTTCGACTTCGATTTCCACTTCCTTTTTGTCGAGTTTGCCTTCCCGGAGCATCTTCCGGAATTTTTCCCGGGTGGAATCTTCGCTGGTATTTTCCTCTTCAGATGCCGCAGGCTCATGGCCGAAGCCGATCATCTGGGAGCGGCGGCCGGGAGCCGGCGGCACCAACAGGTCGAGCAACCGTTCTTCAGAGAGCTCCTCAGCCTTGCGGGCCACGTTTTTGCGCTCCTCCCCCTTGACCATGTTGATGGCCAGCTCCACCAGGTCCCGCACCATCGATTCCACATCCCGGCCTACATAGCCGACCTCGGTAAACTTAGAGGCCTCGACCTTGAGAAAAGGTGATTGGGCGAGCAACGCCAAGCGCCGGGCAATCTCAGTTTTGCCCACGCCGGTGGGGCCGATCATGATGATGTTCTTGGGGGCGATCTCGTCACGGAGCGGAGGAGGCACCTGCTGCCGTCGCCAGCGGTTGCGCAAGGCCACGGCCACGAAACGTTTGGCGTCCTTCTGGCCCACAACGTAGCGGTCGAGCTCCTCGACGATCTGGTTCGGGGTAAGGGAATCGATTTCTCGGATGAAGGTCATAATTTTTCCAGGACGATGTTTCTGTTGGTGTAGATGCAGATGGAGGCGGCGACTTCCATGGCCGCCC
>JARRJE010000012.1:0-13206 GCA_037379765.1 Deltaproteobacteria bacterium | reverse complement strand
GGGCCACGGGGCAGAGGCCGCCAGTGAGGTGAAGGATGCAGTTGCCGCAGCCGGCGCACTGTTCGGCCCAGACGCCTTGCTCGGCAGAACCACCGAAGAAGCTGGTATTTACCGCCGGGAAGACCAAATCCATGGGGCGCAGGTTGGCAATGAAATTCACTCCTACACCACAGGCCATGGAAAGGATGGCGTCATACTGGCCGTCCCACTTATCGATCTCATCGATGTATTCCTTGTCGCACTGGCGGACGAGGCTGCCTTCGAGCACCTCCACCGGCTTGCCTTCTTTCTTGCGGCCCATTCTCAGCAAAGAGGCGAGAATCTCCACCTCTCGTTCGCCACCGGCCGAGCAAACCGAGACGCAGCCCCGGCAACCCAGCACCAGGATACGGCCATGATTCATGGTCATCTGGACGATTTCATCGAGTGGTTTGCGTTCTGCAATAATCATTTGCTTTCTCCCTTCAACGGGCTTGGCCCCAAGGCCCTGATTCGCTTATCCATCTCCTGGGCAGCGGCGACGAACTCGGGATGGAAGCCGCGCTCCAGATGAAACATCTCGATGCGTTCAGGCTCAATGGCCAGCTCGGCCAGTGCTTTCTTGATGGCAGCCACCCTCTTGGCAGCCCGTTGACTGCCCATGAGATTGTGGCACTTGTCCACGGGACAGCCCACGACATACACACCGTCCGCTCCCTCCTCAAAGGCCTTGAGAAGACTGCTCACCTGCAGCTTTCCAGTGCACACCGCCCGGTTGAGGACGACGTTGGCGGGAAAGCCTTCCGCCTGCAATTCTTCCTGGCCTTCGACGCAGGTCTGCTGTGAGGTGTAATGACAACAAAATGCTTGAATATCGGGCATAAAATCGCTCATCTATTTCTCCATGGGGAACCCGTCACTGGAAGCTCCCTGAAACCAATACTTAATTTTGACGCGTTTACAAGTGCGGCGGTACGGTGGTTGGGTCGGCGGAAATGCTTGCGAAAAGGCCTGCAAGCTGGGCAAAAAGAGGGGCTGGCTGTAAGTGCTTGCCTCCTCTTACCGGCCGGCCGCACAAGCGGCGATCAACCGTTCGTCTTCAGACTCATTCAGCCGAATGGCCTTGGCCGGACACTCGGTGACGCAGATGCCGCAAGCCCGGCATTGCCGAGAGTCGATGGCCGCCACCCCTTCCTGGTCGATCTTCGGGATCCGCCAGGGACAGACCCTTACGCAGGTCAAACACGCCACGCATCGATCCCGCTCCACCCAAGCGATTTTACCTTTGTCTCGCAGGTCCTGTTCGGTAACGAAGCCGTCACGCAGAGCGATCTGGCGCAGGGCGACCATAATCTCAGCAAAGCGCACGTCCTGGGGGCAGACGAAGACACAGCTCTCGCAGCGGGAGCAAAACCAGATGAGCTCGGAGCCGAGCAGCTTCTCCTTGAGCCCCATCCGGATCATGTGGATCATCTTGCGGGGATCGAATTGAGGGATGGCCTGACTCACCGGACAGATGCCGGAGCAGGCGCCGCAGGAGTAACAGCGGCTCAAGTGCTCGCCGCCCGGCACCGCCATGACCTCGGCGCCGAAAGCGGCATTGATCTCTTTACTGGTGATTCCCATAGCTATCCTCTTCTTTCAAAAAACGCCCAAACCCGGAATGCCGACAGGGCCGGGCGGCCCGCCGGTCCGCAAGGTAACGGTTGCAGGAAACGGCTGGAGGAGACTTCTTCACAAGTGGAACGGAGATGCTAACCCAAAATCGCCCGCCTTGTCAACAGGTTGAAGACACGGGTGACAAAGTCTCCTCGCGGAGGCAATCAGACCAGGAACCGGAATTCCCCCTTGCCCAGCAGGTCTTGTAAGTGCAGGATGCCCTCGAGCCGTCCCTCTCCGCCGGTGACCGGCAGAATAGTTATCTCGTGGCGCTGCATCAAGCTCAGGGCGTCGGCGGCCAGCAGGTCTCCGGAGATGCTTTTTGGAGCCGGGGTCATCACCTCCGCGACCGTCTGGCCATCTAAGTCAAAGGATTTGGCCACCAGTCGCCGCACATCGCCGTCGGTGAGAATGCCGACTACCTGCGCTGGCTCGTCGGTGATCAGCACGGCTCCAAGGTTTTTCTCATTGAGAACGGCAATCGCCTGCCGAAGGGAGGCGGTCCGTGCAACCTGCGGAATCTGCTCGCCGATAAGCATCACCTCGGCGACCTTGACCTTCAGGCGTTCACCCAAGCTGCCGCCGGGATGGTTCCGCCGAAAATCGCTTTCCTTGAACTGCTTGCGCTCAAGAAGCACCACCGCCAGGGCGTCGCCCATGGCCAAGGCCGCCGTGGTGCTCGCAGTTGGCGCCAGCCCCAGGGGACAGGCCTCCCTCGGCACAGCCACGTTCAGCACCTCGTCAGCGCAGCGGGCCAGCACCGAATCCGGATTTCCGGTAAGGGCGATGATCTTCACCCCCCGCTTCTGCAGAATGGGCAACAGCAAATTGAGCTCGGCGGTTTCACCGCTGTAAGAAATCGCAACCACCACGTCCTGTGACGCCACCATGCCAAGATCGCCGTGCATGGCCTCCACCGGATGGAGAAAAAGCGAGGGAGTGCCGGTGCTGTTGAGGGTGGCGGCGATCTTCTGGCCGATGAGACCTGACTTGCCGATCCCTGTGATGACCACCCGGGAGGGGCAGGCCATGATCAAGGTCACAGCCTGCTCGAATTCCGGGCCGAGCTGGTCCAGTAAGGCAAGGATCCCCTCGGCTTCGACCTTGAGCACCTCTTTGGCTTTCTCGATGGACACGGGATGATCTTCGGTATCAGAGGCTCAGCGGCCCAAGGCCAGTTTGTGGAAAAGGCGGTCCGGCGGCACGGGGTAATCACCGTCGAAACAGGCGAGGCAGAATTGCTCCTTCCGGCCGCCGGTGGCCTCCACCAGCCCCTCCAGGCTGAGGTAGTGAAGAGTGTCCAGCCCCAGGAACTGTCGGATCTCATCCACCGACTTGGAGGCGGCTATCAGTTCTCCTCCCGAGGGGAAATCAATACCGTAATAACAGGGAAATCGAGTCGGCGGACAGCTCACCAGCAAGTGTACCTCCTTGGCCCCCGCCGCCCGCAGGGACTTGACCCGGGAGCGTCCGGTGGTGCCGCGGATGATGGAATCCTCAATGATAATCACCCGTTTCCCCTTGAGAAAAGAGCGGATGGGGTTGAGCTTCACCCGCACCGAGAACTCGCGCATGGACTGAGTAGGCTGGATGAAGGTACGTCCCACATAATGGTTACGGATCACCCCCATTTCCAGGGGCAGACCCGAGGCCTGGGAATAGCCGATGGCCGCGTAGTTGCCCGAATCGGGAAAGGGCATGACAAAATCGGCATCTACCTGACACTCCCGGGCGAGGATCTCGCCCATACGCTTGCGGGCCCAATAGACGTTGGTCCCGAAGATGTCGCTGTCCGGCCGGGCGAAGTAAACGTGCTCGAAGATGCAGTGGCTGTGTCGGTGACCTGCCTGCGGCGGAATCGACTTCAGGCCTTCCATGCTGATGATCAGAACCTCGCCCGGCTCGATATCCCGGATATACTCACCCTCCACCAGATCGAGGGCGCAGGTCTCGGAGGCGACGATATAGGCGCCGCCGTTGATCTTGCCCAGGCAGAGGGGCCGGAACCCGTGGGGGTCCCGGACGGCAATCAATTTGTCAGGAGTCATCAGCAGCAGGGAAAAGGCTCCCTTGATCTGCTTGAACGTTTCGGCGATAGCCCCTTCCAGTCCCAGATGGGCGTAACGGGCAAGCAGGTGCACCACCACTTCGCTGTCCATGGTGGACTGAAAGATGGAGCCTTGTTTCTCCAGCTCATCGCGGAGAGTGCGGATGTTGACCAAGTTGCCGTTGTGAGCTACCGCCAGGGTGGAGCCTTGGTGAACGGCAGTGAACGGCTGGGCATTGACAGCGTTCGAAGAGCCCGTAGTGGAATAGCGGACATGGCCCATGGCCATATGGCCCTTGAGCCGCTGCAGGATCTCCTCGCTGAAGACTTCCGGTACCAGCCCCATGCCTTTGTGCTGGCTGACGTTGGTGCCGTCGGATGTGACGATACCGGCACTTTCCTGCCCTCGATGCTGCAGGGCGTAAAGACCGAAGTAGGTCAGCTTGGCGGCGTCGGGATGACCGAAAATGCCGCAGATTCCGCATTCCTCGCGGGGCCGTGATTCGGGTCGGTATTCAGACATGAGCTGTCCTCACATTCCGCCGACCGGCGTTGGCCGGCCGGCTTTCCTTCCGACACGATCGGAATGAAAAAATTGACACTATAACCACTTTCAACCGGGATGGGAAACTATTTTATGGAGTGGTCTTCAGGACGCAACTCTGCGCCCTCTTGGGGAAACCCCCTTTCAGGAAGGCCGCTTTCTCTTCGCGGCATGATCTCGGCCGAGGAAGTAGTTGAGCCAGGAGGAAGTCTGGTCGAGCGACCAATCCCGGGGAGGCACGAATTCATTGAGCATCTGTTCCGGAGGATCCCCCCGGAGCCGTTCGTAGATCCTGACGTACAGGCATCGCTTACGGCCGGGATACACCTCGCACCAGCCGTCGCGACTGCCGCCGCAAGGGCCGTTCAGCAGGAACTTGGCACAACCCGATTGGGGGCAGAGGAAGGCGAGCTCGGCCAGAGCACAGTCGCCGCAGTTGCGGCAGCGGAAAAGCAGGAATTTGAGCAGATGCTCGCCCCCGGCGAAGGCCGCTTCCAGCCGCCCACCCTTCACGGCAGCGCAGATTTTGTGGAGGGGCCCATAGAGCGCCCCTTCCTCCCTGAAAGCGAGGTCATGCATGCTCCGGCTGAAAACATAGAGGGGAGCCGGCCGGCGGTGGTCCGCCCTGGTTGCCGATCCCGGGCGGTTAAGGCCGGTCGCTTCATCACGCTCATACAAATAGAAATCGTTTTTCGGCCAGGACAAAAGCTCAGGGACCAGGGCCTGCCAGTCGATGGCGAACTCCTCCATCCGGTTGAGGACGAAATCCACATCGGCGAAGGCGAGTCCGGGGCCGCCCAAGTGGGCACCAGCGTAACCAAGTCCCTTGAGGATGGCCAGCAGCTTGGCAGCCCGGTCCAGCCGCGCCCGCTTGCCCCGGTCCGATCCCGCCGCCTCCCGCTGCATCTGTTTATAAAGGGAATCGGGCAGGATGCAGCCGGGAATTCGGCCCGCCCGCAAGTGCTCGAGCACGGTGAGGTTGGGGATGAAGACGTTGCCCAGGACCGGCATCGAGAGGTTCTGCTCCCCCATGTAAAGGAGCAGTTCCTCGAACTTACGGGCATCAAAACCCAGCTGGGTGATGACGAAATCGGCCCCTGCTGCCTGCTTGCGGTGCAGCTTGGCATACTGCATCAACTGCTCGGCTTCCAAAGTCTTGAACGGCGAGACCGCCACTCCTTTAAGAAAAGAGGTGGGAGGGGGCGGCGCCTCCGGTTGGCTGGCCTCGATGCCCCGTTGGCCCCGGTTCAACCGGGAGAGCATGTCGAGCACCTGCACCGAGCCCAGATCGAACACCGGTTTGGGGCAGCCTTCATACCCCTGCTGGGGATAGTCCCCGGTGATCACCAGCAGGTTGTTGAGATCCTGGCGGTCCCAGGCATAGAGCAGGCTTTCCAGCTGGTTGCGGTTCTTATCCTTGCAGGAGAGGTGGATGATGACATCGAGCCCCAAGGCTCGGCATTCAAGTCCCAGCACCTCTGGAGAAAGGGCGGGATGCCCTCCCGCATTCTCGGTGATGCTCACCGCCCGCAGGCGGCCGTCTGCCGCCGCCTCTTCAGCAAATGCCAGAGTCTGCGCATGTTCTTTGCTGCGGGCGCTGCGGCCGGGCACCAGCTCGAAGGTGAGGGTAAATTCCTGCGGATCAAAAAGCGAACGCCGGAAAGGGGAAGAAGAACCTTTTTCCATGAGGTGATTTGTGGTATCTGAAGACTCAACCAAAAATTTTCATTTCCCGCTAGCCAAACGGATTCTTTAAAAATAAGAACGATTCCGGTGCCGGGCAACCGGCCGCCGTTTATTCCATGTCGCCTCCTTTTATTTCCATTCTTGCCGTTTATCTCGTCTGCCGCTTGATGGCGATGGGATTGGCGGTCCTTAACCTCAGACACCAGGCAGCCCATGGCGGGGAGGTTCCTCCAGGGTTCGAGGACGAAATCGAGGAAGGGCTTCTGGCCAAAATGCGCGATTACGCTCTTGATTCCGGGCGCTTGGGCCTGGTGACGGCTGGTTTCGACCTGCTCCTAGTGCTGGCTTTCTTCTTCGGCGGTCTGCTCGACCATTACAACAGCTGGGTCGCCGGGCAGGGATGGCCCTTGCTCGTCGCCGGGCCATTGTTTTTTCTTTTCCTCACCTATGGCCAGACTCTGCTCCACATCCCTTTCAGCCTCTACCGCACCTTCGGGCTTGAAAAACGGTACGGATTCACCACCCAGACTCCGGGGCTCTGGCTCCTCGATCTACTTAAAGGCGTGCTTCTCACCACACTTCTCGGCGGGCTGCTGTTCGTCGGCTCCTTCTGGCTGATCGAGCGACTGCCTGCCGCCTGGTGGGTGGTGGTCTGGCTCTTTTTCCTGGGATTCAGCGTCTTTCTCCTCTATCTCTCCCCTTATGTCATCGAACCGCTTTTCAACACCTTCACCCCCATCGAAGACGAAGAGCTGTCCCACCGACTCAAAGAGACCTTGGGCCAGGCCGGCATTGCCGTCCGCCGGGTCGTCACCATGGATGCCTCCCGGCGGAGCACCCACAGCAACGCTTATTTTTCCGGCATTGGGCGCGTCAAGCGCATCGTACTCTTCGACACCTTGCTGGCGAACAACACCCGAGAAGAGATCGTGGCCGTGCTCGCCCACGAGGCCGGCCACTGGCGCAAAAAACATCTGCTCAAACGGTTGGCGGTGAGCCAGCTCGTCGCTCTGGTCGGTTTCTATCTCGCCTTCCGACTGGCACAAGGGGACTTGCTCAACGTTTGGTTCGGGGTCCGGGAGACGACTCTTTACTCCAAACTCTTGCTGGCCGGGTTCCTGGGCATGCTTGCCGCCTTTCCCCTTCAGCCGCTGGCGAGCTTTTTTTCCCGCCGCCACGAGCGGGAAGCCGATGATTTCGCCGTCCGCCTCACCGGCTCACCCGATGCCCTGGCCGGGGCGTTCGTCAAATTGGCACGGGATAATCTGGCCAATCTCCATCCCCATCCCTGGTATGCAGCTTTCTATTACAGCCATCCTCCCCTTCCCCGACGGGTGGCACGGCTGCTCAAGGGCTATTAAACCAGGTCATGCCGCCGATCCCCTTCTGGCGCCAAGCCGCTGAAGTCTTTGGCCGGCGGGCAGCGGAATACGACCGGTGGTTCGAGGGAAGCCTTCTTTTCGAGATCGAGCTGGCCGCCCTGCATGAGCTTGCCCTCCCCCTGCCGGCACCCCGTTGCGAGGTGGGAGTGGGCCCCGGGCGCTTCGCGCAGTCCCTGGGAGTCAGATTCGGCATAGATGCGGTCCTGGCCCCCCTCATCTTGGCCAAAAGCAGAGGAATTATCCCGATGCGAGCTCTCGGGGAGGCCCTTCCGGTGCGCACCGGCACCCTCGGAACCATCTTCCTTCTCTTCACTCTCTGTTTCGTCGAGGACCCGCCGCGTCTCATCCGCGAATGCGTCCGGGCCTTGCAGCCGAACGGATTGCTGATCGTGGGAAGTGTTCCGGCGGCCGGAGTCTGGGGGCAATTGCTGCGCTCCAAAAAAGAGCAAGATCATCCCTTTTACCGTTATGCCCGCTTTTACGAACCGAGCGCCATTGGTGGCTGGCTGCGGGCGGCGGGGCTGACCGAGGAGGCCGTCCGCTCCACCCTTTTTCAGCCGCCGGACAAGCAGCAGAAAATGGAGGCATCCCGGCCCTGCCTTGATCCGCAGGCCGGCTTCGTGGTCATCGCAGCAAAAAAACGGCGATGAAGGCTGGAGGCGACAACCTTACAGACTTCGGGGAAAAAGGAAAAAGGGAGTCAAAATCGATTACCAAGCGTGGAAAATCGATTAGCCTTGGTCTTTCGCAGTTAGGAAACTGGTGAGTCGTGCCGGCAAAGCGCATGCATGCTGAACAAAGATCCACTGACAACGGCCACAACAAAGTTGTGTGGTCCCTGCTAGCGCATTACAAACTACTCGCCGACCCAGTAACTACGCTCTTTGAGAAATTCCGAGAGCAGGAAGGCGGAGCCGCTCACGATGATAGCGGCGGCAGTCAGAGCGGAAATCCAGCCCACAGAAGCTCGTTTCCGCTCCGACCCCGAAGAGATCACCTCGTGTCGGCAGTAGCGGCAAAAAATGGCTGCCTTTTTGATTTTTTCCCCGCAGAAGGGGCAACGGCGGGTTGGCATAATTTGCACTTATAGCGTAGGGGCGGACGTTTTGTCAAGCAGCGCCTTTCTCTCGCTCCTTGCCTATTTTCAGAGAAGGAAAGCAAAGATGACAGAAAAGCCTAATCAGGCTATATTGAACAACTTCTGTCGCTTTGCTACAGTATGGGGGAAGCACGGTGCCGCTTGCGGAGCCACTGGCCTGCCCATACCTAACATCTTACACGCCAAAACCGCTTGCCAGGAGAAAATTCTGATCGATGGCTTTGCTTATCCCTGCCGAACCGGAACTGGTTCGCGCCTGCCGAATCCTCTTCGGCAGCGATCTGCAGATCAACCGGGGCTTTCTGGAGTATCTCCAGCTTTCCGGCGTGAAAAGTGCGTTCCGCAAGAAAGCCCTCGAAACTCATCCCGACAGAGTGGCCGCCGAAGACCCGCGTGCTCAAGGCCGTTACGCTGATTTGTTCCGGGAAGTACAGCAGGCTTATGAAAATCTGATTACCTTTCTCGATGCCCGACAGAAAGGCTATCGTTTGCCTCCGCTCTCCTCTGCCGCCAATTCTCCCTTTTCTTTCACAGGTCAAGCCGAGAACCGTAGCAGCCCTCCGAAGCGCGGCTTCCGAGGGGGACCGAATCCCGGAAGAAATCAAGGGAAGCGGACCTCCGGACACCCAGATAAAAGCAAAAAATTCTATAAGGGGCCTTTGCCCCAGCGGCCCCTTCTTTTTGGCCATTTTCTCTACTACTCAGGAGTGATCACCTGGCGGATGATCATTCAGGCACTGATCTGGCAACGCACGCAGCGGCCGCGGTTGGGGCAGCTGGGACGACGATTCGGCTGGCTCTCTGGCGAAGACATCCTCCAGATCCTGCATGACAGCGGATTTTCCCGGCCATTCGGCCAGACCGCTCTCGCGCTGGGGTTTCTCAACGAACGACAGCTGAATATCCTTCTTTTCCAGCAAAAACGGCTCCAGAAAAAAATCGGTGAATTTTTCCTCGAGGAAGAGATCCTCACCCCTTACCAGCTCAACGAACTGCTTGCCCGTTTTCAAGAGCACAACACCCGCCTGGCCGCCGCCATTTCCAACCACCGGTTCTAAAAATCTTGATCTATAACAATCTTATTTATCTGCTGGTGGTCATCCTCATTTTGACCACCAGCTCAGTCCCGGAGGCCCCCCGTGTAGAACCAAGTCTGGCTCTATTCCTTTTCCTCGCCAAAGGTCTGCTTTTCCAGCAGCTTGCCCATCGCGCCTTCCGTCGACGCCGGCTGGACCGGGCCTCACGCTACTTCGCCACCGAGCAAAAGCTCTCAATTGCGGCCATCTTCTTTTTCGCCATCGACGTCTATGTTCTCGACCTCAAGTTCTACCTGACTCGCCTGCCCTTCACCGACAAGATGCCAACCCTGGTCTATCTTGGCGGCCTGCTGCTCTTCTTTGCCTATCTCGTTATCCTCTGGCTTGAAGCCCGGCCGCGCTATCAGGTGGTGTTCGGCCGACGCTATTCGCCACGCGCCTTTCTTCTTGCTAACATCAAGATCAATCTCCCCATCGTCCTGCCGTGGCTGCTGCTCAGCACCGTCTACGACCTGCTGCTGTTGCTGCCGCTTCCCAGGTTGCAGAGAGCCATTGCCTCGCCTTGGGGTGAACCGATCTTCTTTCTGATCTTTTTTCTGATTCTGGCCTTTACTTTTCCACTATTGATCGTCCGCCTATGGAACTGCCGGCCTCTCCCGGCCGGCCCCACCCGCGCCCATATCGAGCATATCTGCCGCCGGGAGGGCCTGGCTTACCAGGAGATCATGACTTGGCCCCTGTTCGAGGGCCGGGCCCTCACCGCCGGCATCATGGGCCTGACCAGAAGATTCCGCTATCTGCTCATCACCCCCGCCCTGATAGAGGCGCTGGACCCAGTGGAAATGGAGGCGGTAATCGCCCACGAAATCGGCCACGTCAAAAAATACCACTTACAGCTCTACCTTTTGCTCTTTCTCGGTTTCGTTCTCCTGGCCCAACTGGCAAGCTACCCTCTGCTCAGCCTCGTTCTGAGCTCGGGCCTCTTTTACCAGACCATCCTGGAGGCGCACCTCGATCTTGGCGCCGCCCTCGACACCGTCAACATCGTTGCTATCTTTCTGCTGATGCTTGTCTATTTTCGGTTCATTTTCGGATTCTTCATGCGCAATTTCGAGCGCCAGGCAGATCTCCAAGCCTTAACCGCCCTCAATGGCAATGCCGGCCCCCTGGTGCGGGTCCTGGAGAAAATCGGCTGGCTGAGCGGCAACATCCGAGACCTGCCTTCCTGGCACCACTTCGGCATCGGGCAGCGGGTCGACTACCTCCTCAAATGCCAGGCCGATCGCCGCTTTGTCTGGCGCCACCATGCCAAGGTATACACCAGCCTGCTGCTCTTCCTGGTGGTGCTTGCCGGCAGCGCCGTCTTGCTCTGGCAGATGCCGGCAAGCCTCCCCGAAGGCACGATCCAGGAGAAGTTCGCCGAGGCTATCATTCACAAGATCGAAGAACAGCCTGGGAATGCCCTCCTTTACCAGTTCCTGGGGGATCTTCAGCAAAGTCGGGGAAAATACCAGGCAGCGATTAAAGCTTATAACCAGGCTCTGGCACTGGCCCCGAATCATCCTGAAGCTCTCAACAACCTGGCATGGCTGCTGCTCACCGCCAGTGATCATCGTTTTCGCAACCCCCGGCGGGCGTTGGCCTTAGCCCGCAAAGCAGCCGCCGTCAAACCGGAGGGATTCATCCTTGACACCTTGGCTACCGCCTACTGGGAAAACGGCATGCTCAATCGAGCCATTATGACCGAACAGCGAGCCATTCAGACGAATCCCGCCAACGCCGGCTACTATAGAAAACAGATCGAAAAATTCCGTCGGGAGCCTCCTCAGGAAAAAGAGGGAGAGCAACCTGGAACGCTTCTTCGCCCTTGAATTTTGGCAGCCGATGAGGTAATGAGTTGAAAAAGAGATGGGCGATTAACTCAGTGGTTAGAGTGCCATCTTCACACGGTGGAAGTCACAGGTTCGAATCCCGTATCGCCCACCATCTCGCACGAGCAAGGGTTCGGCATTGCCGAACCCTTTTTTTGTGGAAACGTTCAGCAGCACTGCATCTGCTTTGTCATCGGCCTGTTGGCGTACACATGTACAGACTCAAAGGCCTTTTTCGCGCATCTACGACGCTGCTGAACGTTTCCAACGGGAAATGAGTTTCACTCCCGAACGATCAGTTCTTTTTTTGAGAAACGGGGAATGAATGATGAAAAGCGCCTTGCGGATGGGCTGGTGATCGTTTACACCGGCCACGGCAAGGGGAAGACTACCGCCGCGTTGGGACTGGCTTTGCGGGCGGTTGGCCACGGGTTGCGGGTCTGCATTGTCCAGTTCATCAAGGGGCCTTGGCCGACGGGGGAGGCTGCGGCCCTGGCCCGGTTTGCAGAGATCGAGCTCCATGTGAAGGGATGCGGATTCACCTGGGCCAGCGCCCCGAAAGAGGTGAAGCAGGCGGCGGCAGAGGGGTGGCAGCTGGCCCGGCAGAAGGTGCTGAGCGGCCGCTTTGACCTGGTCATCCTCGATGAGCTTACCTATCTCCTTCGTTACGGACTTCTTGCCGAAGAAGAAGTGCTCGACCTCTGTGGAAGTCGGCCCGCCGGTCTGCACCTAGTGATCACAGGACGCAATGCTTCTCCAGGGCTGATTGCGGCCGCCGATCTGGTAACGGAGATGCAGGAAATCAAACATCCCCACGCCCGTGGAGACAAGACCCGTAAAGGGATCGAATATTAAAAGGAACCTCTTTCTTTCCTCGATTATCTTTGTGGGAAGCCAGCGGCCTTCGTCCGGAAATCGAGGTCAGCCAGGGAAGTGTTTTCCTGGAGAGCCCGACCGATTATGACCCCAAAGCGGTGAGCTTCCTGCCGCTGCTCCTGGCTATGACCGAAGCTCCGGTAATGGTGGCCCAATAAAGATGTCTTCTCTGGATTCTTGCCGGCGATTTTGAGAAAGACGCCGATGGTGCGCCAGGGCTCGGGATGGGGATGGGTGAAGACCACGAGGTTGGGAGTGCGGGCTCCGCGTCGGGAGAGCTTGCGTCGCAAACCAAGCCAGTGGAGACGCCAATATCCGCGACAGGAAATGAGCGGCAGCACGGTCTGGCCCCTGAAAAGATCCCGGTCGCGGTCCAACAGAGACAGTACCGGTCCGCTGGGATTATACGACCAGGTGGGCCCGGCGAGAATGATTAGATCGAAAGGCTGCCGGCAGCGTTCCGACAGCTTCCTGATGGGAAGCCGCTGCCGGAAAGCAGTGGTGATCATCAGCCGAACCGTGGCCAGAACGCCGCCCAGCGGGAAAGAGAGCGGCCTGACAGGCCGGAGCCGCTCCACCACGACTTGCGTACCTGCCTCCTGCAGGCCACCGGCCAGCCGGCCGATGAGGGCGGCAGTCTGGCCGGAGAAAGAAAAAAAGATCAGGAGAATGCGGGGTTGCCGTCCGTCGACGCTCATGGAACTCTGGGGTTTCGTGCGATCATTTTTCCTGGGCCCTATCCTTCACAACTTCTCATTTTTATGGCAAAAGCAATGAGAAGAAAGCAACCCTTTTTCATTCCGTCAAGAATTGAGATGAGGTACAGTATCCCCTCAGCCGGGTAAAAACAAGGTGCCCAAAAAGGCGGGCTGCTCTTCTGAGAATACATGCTCTGATCGGTTTTTCTCCTTGAAGACCTGAGACAGAAACACATTGGGAGAACGACATATTTTCCATCCCGAATTCAGCCAAAGAGGCTCATGATGCGCATCGTCGCGATCGGCGACATCCACATGGCGCTAAAGA
>JARRJE010000011.1:2217-24040 GCA_037379765.1 Deltaproteobacteria bacterium | reverse complement strand
CCCCGCGGGGGCAAGACCTCGTTCACGTCTCCGAAATGGCGTCAGCTCAAACATGATCGACCTCCTTGTCAGAAAAGGATTGGCTTTCAGCTCTTGGCTCAACAGAAAAGCCAGGAAAGGTCATAACAGCTCATATTAAAGTTTACGCCTCCGCTCAAAATCATGTCAAGCGAGCCCATTGGCCATTCAGTACTGGTGATCATCTGCAAAAATAACCGAAATTATTCAATATCCCAATTTCCCGAGTCGGCATTTTTCCCTTCACCGCCCGGCTCGCCATCGGCACCATAAGTAAGGAGATCGAATTCGCCATGCACTCCTGGACAGAGATAAACAAAGTCGTTGCCCCACGGGTCCTTGGGCACTTTGCTTTTCTCCAGATACCCTCCCTTGCGCCACCCTTTGGGCACACGCCCCACCGTAGGGGCGGCAACCAGTGCCTGAAGCCCCTGCTCGGTGGTCGGGTAAAAGCCGTTATCCAGATTAAAGAGTTTCTGCGCCGTCTCCAGGCTCTGAATCTGGACTTTGGCCTTCGTTCGCCGGGCTTCCTCTGGTCGTCCCATGATTCGAGGCACAATCAAGCTGGCGAGAATCCCCAAAATAACAATGACCACCATAAGCTCGATCAGGGTAAATCCACGGTTGTCCTTGCGAAGCTGACGATTCATTTCTTTCACCCTTCTTGTTCGATTAGCGCATTAACGAATTGATGCGAGAAAAGATTGGTTTCTCTACCACTACATTCACGGCGGGCGGGCTCGCTGAACGAAAAAAACAAAACACGCCTGCCGGAATCCCAGTTATTTTTGCGATTCCGACAAACATTGACGGTTTTGAAAAGGGAAATTACTCAGCCCTCGGCAGGGTGTCAATTTATTTCCCTCCGGCTTTTCGCTCATTGTGTCAAGGAGATGGGGCTGGGAAAGAAAAATCAGGGACTTGCAAACTTTTTTCGAAAGGAATTTTTGGAATCAAGATTTATTGATAAGGATCAAGAAATCTTGCACGACTTTGAGTTTTTAGCGGCAGAAAACCATATCAGCCGTGGCCGCCTCTTTTCACTTGGGACCATAATCACACCCGACTTTTCTCCCGAGGGTAAGGAGTCGAGCATAAAGCTTACTCGCCTGCTGGCACATTTTTTCCATTACTGAGTAATCAAGTGAAAAAATGCGCACTCCGCGGGAGAGCAAGATGAGTAGGTAGATGTAATCGGCCACGTCCGTCTTCTGCACTCTCCCGACCGCGATGAAAGCAACAGAAGCTGGTAGGCAGTCGTTTGCGGTAGAGGAAGTTGTCAATTTCCAGATTTCAAAGCATTTCCTTGACACCAGTGGCGAGAAAGACGTCACCCCCGGCCGGCCTTTGAGAGTCTTGAAAATCGAACTCTTCTATTGATTCAAATTCAGCCAAGAATGAGTTATTCTAATATTGTAAAGTCTTTTTTCACTTGTCCTCGCGAAACAGAGCCGTTTGCCATTGCCAGGGGCAAGGATATGGATTTTCGAATGTTGGAGGAAATTGCAGACCATATCCCAGGGGTTATCTTTGCCAAATCTTGCGATGGAAAATTCATCTATGCCAACCGGGAATATGAACGGCTTTTCCAAGTAAAACGAGAATGGGTGATCGGGAAGACCAATTACGATCTCATGCGATTCGACGAACAGATTCTGATTGACGGAGAGTGGCGCGTCTATTCATGCATCAAGTTCCCCCTTCGCGATCAATCCGGGGCCATCTACGGTCTGGCTGGCATCTCTACCGATATCACAGAAAAAAAGCGGAACGAGGAGGCGTTGAAAGAGGCGAACGCCAGGCTTAAGGTCTTGGTCAACGCCATCCCCGATATGGTCATCTTCAAGGATGCCGAAGGCCGGCACCTGCTGGTGAACAGGGCAGCGGAAAAGTTCATGGGCCTATCCGCTGAAAAGGCCGCGGGCAAGACCAACGAAGAACTCTTTCCTCCGGAGATGGCAGCAATCTGCCAGGCAAGCGATGAAGAAGCACTCGCCGGCCCCAGACCCGTTCATTTTGAAGAGTCGCTGATCACCCGCACGGAGGAAACCCGTCATTTCGATACTATCAAAGCTTCCATTCACGATGAACAGGGGAATCGGACGATCGGACGGGGCTGGAGATGGTCAGCCGCGACATCACTGCCCGCAAACAACAGGAAGAGGCCCTGCGGGCGAGCGAAAGAAGGTTCCGAAATTTCTTCGCGCATGTGCCGGTTGGGATGTTCATCTCCGACCAGGAGGGCAGATTCCGGCACGTGAACGAGTCCCTTTGCCGCTTTCTCGGTTACGATGAGCAGGAACTCCTGAACCTGAATTTCAGCAGCGTGACTCATCCCGAGGACCTCGAAAAAAGCCTAAAAATTGCACGGAGCCTTACCGCCGGGGAGGTCCCGGATTTCACGTTGGAGAAACGGTACATCCGCAAAGACGGCAGGACGGTATGGGGGCGGGTGAGTACCACGATGCGCATTGAAGAGGGCTCTTCCCGGCACATTGGCATCGTGGAAGATATCGACGACCGCAAGCGGGCGGAGGAAGCACTCAGGGAAAACGAGGAACGCTTCCGGATGTTCGCTGATTTCACCTATGATTGGGAGTACTGGATCAGCCCGGAAGGCAATTATATCTACGTCTCCCCCGCCTGCAAGAAGGTGAGCGGCTATGATCCTGAGCATTTTCGGGATTCCCGGCAACTGATGGCTTTGATTCATCCGGAAGACCGGGAGTTGTTTGCGAAGCATCTCGAGAAACACTTACAGAAAGAAAGCCCGCAATTCGCCGAGCTTGAGTTCAGAATCATCAACCGAAAAGGCGAGGAACGATGGCTTGCTCACGCTTGCCAGCCGGTTTATGACAAGGATGGCCGGTATATGGGGAGGCGGGCCAGCAATCGCGATATTACCGAGCGCAAGAATGCCGAGCAGCAGATGAAGCTTTTCGTCGACCTGGTGGACCGGTCCAATGACGCACTCCTGGTGGTCGATCTCCTTAACGGGCGCATCTCTCTCGCCAATGAAAAGGCCTGTCGGGACCTGGCCTATACACGAGAGGAGCTGCTGGCCAAGCGCCCCGAAGAGATTTCCACCAAGTCGGCTGAATTCTTCGACCGTCACTTCCGGGAGCTGCAGGAGAACGGTACCCTTCTGGTGGACGACTATTTCTGCCGGAAAGACGGCACCACCTTTCCCGTCGAAGTCAACGTCAAATACGTCAAGGTGGGCGATCATGAATTCGCCGTTGCGGTGATCCGGGATATTTCCGAGCGCAAACGCTTTGAACAGGAGCTGCAGAAAACGCAGAAACTAGAATCCATAGGCCTCCTGGCCGGCGGCATCGCCCACGACTTCAACAACATCCTCACCGCCATCCTGGGCAACATCACCCTTGCCAAAATGTTTCTGCCGCCGGAAGAAAAGGCTTCCGGCAGGCTGTCCACCGCAGAGCAGGCCACGATGCGGGCCAGGGGCCTTGCGCAGCAGCTGCTCACCTTTGCCAAAGGCGGCGCCCCGATCATGGAAACAACCGTCGTTCCGCAACTCGTCCGCGAAACGGTTGGCCTGGTTCTGCGGGGCTCCAAGGTGAAGGACGAATATTTTTTCCCCGCCGACCTTTGGGTGGTGGAGGCGGACGGGAATCAACTGAACCAGGCGATCAGCAACCTGGCTCTTAATGCGGTCCAGGCCATGCCGGAGGGAGGCATCCTGTCCGTTTCCGCAGCCAATGAAACCCTGCCGGAGAAAAATCCCCTGCGTCTGCCGGCGGGGCATTATATCCGTATCGACATCAAGGACCAGGGAACCGGGATTGCCGAGGGAATCCAGGAGAAAATCTTCGATCCTTATTTCACGACGAAGGAACGAGGCAGCGGACTCGGTTTGGCCATCTCCTTTTCCATCATCAAAAGGCATGGTGGAACGATCACCGTCCATTCCATGCCGGGGAAGGGAAGCACATTTTCCGTGTTTCTCCCCGCCTCCGAGACAAAGATCATCGCTTCCGAAGCGGAAGAATCCAGTGAGATCCTGGAAGGAACCGGCTGGATTCTGGTGATGGACGACGATGAGGCGGTCAACGAAGTGGCGACCGAAATGCTGCACCACTTGGGATACCGGGTAAAAACGGTGTGCGACGGAGCCGAAGCGGTCACCGCCTACCGGCAGGCCCTCGCTGCGGGGGAGCCTTTCGACGCCGTGATCACCGACCTCACCGTGCCGGCCGGAATGGGCGGGGAAGAAGCTGTCCGACGCCTGCTGGGGATCGATCCGCAGGCAAAGGTCATTGTTTCCAGTGGCTACGGCAACGATCCGATCATGTCCGATTTCGCCAGGTACGGCTTCAAGGGCGTCATTCCCAAGCCCTATCGCCTGACCGATCTGAGCAAAACTCTGCAAGAGGTCTTGGAGGCCTGACCCGTCTTACCCCCTACCGAGTCCACTCGATCATTTTTTCTAAATGGGTCTTAGGAAAAGACCCTTGCCGACAAGCCCTTGGGCATTTCCCACCTCACCGCTCTCCTTAGCGGTTTGCAATTTCATCTAGGGTGGATTAATATGTTTGCGCAAAATTAAAATCCCACCGAGATCACCCTTTCTCTTTTCTAAATCCCTGTCGTCTCAAAACCTTGAAATGGTGCGGCCAGAGCCGAGCGGCCCCGATCGCCCAGCATTGCGCCAGGGAATTCAATCAAGCTCAAGGAGGATCCATGCTGATCGCCCAAGACATTTCCATGAAGCAGGACCACGCCATCGATCCCCGCCTGGATGTCAGCCAGGAGCAATGGCGTGATTGGCGCTGGCATTTACGGCATTCGATTAAACGGCTGGAAACGGTGGAGCGTCTCCTGGACTTCGAATTTTCTCCGGAAAAACGGGGCCGGCTCGAGAAAACCATGGCCCGCTTTCCGATGTCCATTACACCTTATTATTTTTCACTTATCGAAAGCGGAAATTTCGAAAATGACCCCGTGTTCCTGCAGTCGGTGCCCCGACCCCAGGAACTGCACATCGACCGTCACGACCACACCGACCCTCTATCCGAAGACAAGGACAGCCCGGTACCCGGCCTTACCCATCGCTACCCTGACCGAGTGCTCTTTCATGTCTCCAACCTCTGCTCCATGTATTGCCGGCACTGTACCCGAAAGCGCAAGGTGGGCGACGTGGACTCCATTCCCGACCGCAGTCGACTCGAGGCGGGCATTGATTACATCCGCCAGACCCCAGTCGTGCGCGATGTGCTGCTCTCCGGCGGCGATCCCTTTCTCCTGAGCGACGAGTTGCTCGATTGGCTGCTCGGAGAAATAAGCCGCATCCCTCACGTGGAAGTGGTCCGCATCGGCACCCGCACCCCAGTGGTCCTGCCGCAGCGCATCACCAAAAGTCTGGTGACGGTGCTCAGAAAATATCAGCCCCTGTGGATCAACACCCATTTCAACCATCCTAGGGAGATTACCGCCAGTGCCAGAAAAGCGCTGGCCCGGCTGGTCGATGCCGGCATCCCGCTCGGCAATCAGTCGGTGCTGCTGGCAGGCGTCAACGACTGCCCCCGGGTGATGAAGGAGTTGGTCCACAAGCTGGTCGCCAACCGGGTCCGCCCCTACTATCTTTACCAATGCGATCTCTCCGAAGGACTTTCACATTTCCGCACCCCGGTGGGCAAGGGCATCGAGATTATCGAAAACCTGATCGGCCACACCAGCGGCTTTGCCGTGCCGACTTACGTGATTGACGCCCCGGGCGGCGGCGGCAAAATCCCGGTCATGCCCAACTATCTCATCTCCTGGTCCACCAACAAGGTGGTGCTCCGCAATTACGAAGGGGTGATCACTACTTACAAAGAGCCGGACTCGTACGAATCGGTTTACTGCGACCGCAACTGCGGCGACTGCCGACTGCAGCTGCCTCTGGCCAGCGCCGACGAAACGAAGACGGTGGGTATCTCCCGGCTGCTGGCCGACTATGAGGAAACCAGTACCCTTGTGCCTGAAGAAAATGATCGGATGGACCGCCGCTGCGATGCCTGACCGCCAGGAATACCTCGGAGGCTCCCTGATCCAACACGGTCGTCACAGCGACCGCATCTACCTCATGCACCTGGCGCCCGCCGATGTGCCTTTTCCTGGCCAGGTATTTCGATGCCGCCCGGCGCAACCCGACCGACCAGGAAGAGATCAGCGCCATTCTGGCTGCCTGCCGCCAGCAGCCGCTGAAGCCGCACCCGGCAGGAACGGGTTACCATCTTCGGCGCTGCCGACGCGACGAAGTGGAGGTAATGGCGGCTCTCTTTCGGGAGATCTTTCACTCCTATCCCTTTCCCATCGATGATCCGGCTTACCTCAAGAAAACCTTAGCCTCCCACGTGACCTACTTCGGCGCCTGGCGCGGCAAGGAGCTCGCCGCCCTAGCCTCGGCCGAACAGGCGCCCGAAAGCGGCCATGTGGAAATGACCGATTTCGCTACTCGACCCAGCCACCGGAGGCAGGGGCTCGCCGCCGCCCTGCTCGCCGTCATGGACGAAGCCATGCGGCAGGTAGGGTTCCGAGTTGCCTATACCATCGCCCGTGCAGCATCTCCTGGAATGAACTTCACTTTTTCCGGCGCCGGCTACTGCTTCGGCGGCACTCTGATCAACAACACCCAGATCGGCGGACGAATCGAGAGCATGAACGTCTGGTATAAGGATTTGAGAAGAGCCACTCGCGCTGCATACGGCCCCTGACCGCCCACGCGGTCGATCACCTGGCGATACAGCGTGATGGCTCCCGCTCGACTCGAGGACCGTCTGCCATGTTCGCTATTCTTTCCCTGCTGCTGATCATCACTCTTTCCATTCTGATCACCAGAATCGCCACCATCAGCCTCGCCCACACCGGGCTTTCCCGAGAAGCGGCCCGGTTTCAGGCCCGCTCGGCCTTCACCGGCGTCGGCTTCACCACCGACGAGTCGGAAAAGGTGGTCAATCATCCGGTAAGAAGGCGAATCATCCTTCTGCTCATGCTTGTCGGCAATGCCGGCATCGCCACGGCCATCTCTTCCCTGATCCTCAGCTTCATGTCCCGCGACAGCGGCTCCCCATTTTATCTCAAACTGGTCATCCTCCTGGGGGGCATCATCCTACTCTGGTTCATCGCTCAGAGCCAATGGATCGACGAGCGGCTCTCCAAATCGATCAGCCGGGCCCTCAACCGGTACACCAGCCTGGACGTGAAGGACTACGCCAGTCTCCTGCACCTGGCCGGCGAGTATCGGGTCATGGAACTGCAGGTCAATTCCACCGACTGGCTGGCCGACATGAGTTTGGCAGACCTGCGCTTGCGCGACGAGGGCATCACCGTTCTCGGCATCGAGCGCCCGCCTGCCATCTTTATCGGTGGCCCGAGCGGCGATACCGTAATCCAGCCTGGGGACACTCTGATCATTTATGGCCGCGAGCTTGCCCTGGCCTCGCTCGATCAAAGGTTCAAGGGAAAAATGGGAGACTTGGCCCATGAACAGGCAGTAAACGAGCAGAAGAAAGTGAAGGAGCAGGAGCAGGAAAAAAGCGAAAGCACGGAGCAGTCAGGTCAGGAGGAGGCAGAGTGAAGGTGCAAGAGCCAAGAATCCAGTCAGGAGGGAATTTCAAGCATCTCTGAGATGCAAGAGAAGCCGCGCCAGATCGCGTTCGTCGAAACGATGGAGCCCCGCTTTCCTGGCTACGTGCATGGCCTGCCGATATTCATCGGCGGAGATCATCCGGTCGAGCGGCGGAAAGTCGCAGGCCCGGCCGCAGGGCCGGTACTGGTCCATGACGTTGACGTAGGTAGCGGTGGAGATTTCGGTAGCGAGAAACCGCATGATCTCTCCTGTTTCCTCCACTCCCTCCGGCATGACCAGATGTCGCACCAACAATCCCTTCACTGCGATCCCGCGCTCATCCATGACCAGGTTCCCCACTTGACGGTGCATCTCTCGGAGAGCCGCCCGCGCCTTCTCTGGATAGTCTGGGGCCTTGGCGTAACGCTTGGCGGTCTCCGTCCGCCAGAATTTGAAATCGGGCATATAGATGTCCACCACCCCGTCGAGAAGCCGGAGGGTCTCCACGGAGTCATAACCGCTGGAATTGTACACCAGGGGTAGGGTGAGCCCTTTGTCGATGGCGGGAGGCAAGGCGGCCAGGATCTGCGGCACCACGTGGCTGGGAGTGACCAGATTGATATTGTGACATCCCTGCTTCTGGAGACCGACCATCATGGCGGCCAACTGCCCGGCCCCTGTTTCCATTCCTGCGCCGCCATGGCTGATTTCGTAATTCTGGCAGAAGACGCAAAATAGATTGCATGAAGACGCAAAACAGATTGCATTGGGCAAAGAAGATGGTGCCCGAACCGCCGAATCCCACCAGGGGGGCCTCCTCGCCGAAGTGAGGCTCGTAGCCGGCCACCTGCGCCAAACTGGCGGTACGACAGACTCCCATCTCGCCGGCGAGCCTATCCACCCGGCAGCGGCGCGGACAGAGCTCGCAGCAGCGCAATCGCTCGCGGGCGGTTTCGCTACGAGCTCTCAGCTCCCCCCCTGCGTGAAGGGAAAGATAGCCTGCTTCGGGAATCTGCTCGGGCATCGATCTCAGCGAAAGCCGGCGGCCGCCATGATTTTCCGGTTGCGAAAATACAATAGGATATCAATAAGAATAATCAGGCCATTGAGCATGTAAAGATAGATCACTGCATCATAATTATAGTACAGCTTATGGAGGGTCCCTGCCACGTAGCCCAGAAAGATGACGCACATGAAGGCGAGACTTTTGCCGGCGTTGGTCCGGGATCTGTAGGAATGATAAACGGAAACTGGCCAGGCCGAGCCGAAGCAAAGCAGCATGATGATTTCGAAGATGCTCATGGGATTCCCAGGGGATTCAGTGGTTGGAGATCAGCTCAGTCTAGGAGACAGCGGAGAAAAGTCAAGGAGAGAGAGTGTACGATCCGAGGCAAAGGGCCATTCGGGTCTGGTTCTGTTTTCGCGTGGAGACGGTTGATCGGCTTCAAGCTGAGGAAGTTACTCCTATTGTTGCGGAAACCAAAAATGAGTATGGTGAGAACCTTTTGGGGAGCTGCTGCCAGAACTTTGTTTTTTTATTTCGGTCAATTTTTTTGAGACTTACCTCACAATCCTGAACAATCGATGCATTCGAGCTTTTTGCGAACGCGTCACAATAATTCTTCCTATTATGTCCACCTGGCAGAGTCTATTGAAGAAAAGCATCAGCCGCCCGGAGCAGCTGCCGGACCGGCTGGCCGGCAGGCGGGACGAGCTGGCCAGGGTCGCTGCCGTCTATCCCATGCGCATCAATCCTTATTATTTAGGCCTGATTCGAGAACCGGGTGATCCCTTATGGCGGCAGGCCGTCCCCGATGGGCGGGAGCTCCAAGATCAGGTCTGCCCGGCGGACCCGCTGGCCGAAGAAGAGCTCAGCCCGGTTCCCAACCTGGTCCACAAATACCCGGATCGGGCCCTTTTCCTGGTGACCTCTCAATGTGCCATGTATTGCCGCTTTTGCACCCGCAAGCGGAAGGTGGGGACCGCTCGGATGGCCATCAGCGAGGATACCCTTCGAGCCGGGCTGGAGTACCTGCGGAAAACCCCGGAAATCCGGGACATCCTCATTTCGGGTGGCGACCCCCTTCTTTTGCCGGACGCACGTCTGGAGATGATCTTGAAGGAACTGCGGCAGATCCCCAGCATCGAAATCATTCGCATCGGCAGCCGGGTGCCCTGCACACTGCCCATGCGGGTCACCACCCGGCTGGCGGCCATGCTCAAACGGTACCATCCCCTGTACCTCAACACCCATTTCAACCATCCCCGGGAGATAACGCCCCAGGCAGCCCTGGCCTGCAAGCGGCTTGCTGATGCTGGAATCCCCTTGGGCTGCCAGACGGTGATCCTTCGCGACGTCAATGACGATGCCACCGTGATCCGCGAGCTCATGCGCAAATTGTTGATCATCCGGGTCAAGCCGTATTATCTCTTTCAGGCGGATATGAGCAAGGGCACCGACCATTTCCGCACCCCGGTGGAAAAGGGGCTGGCGATCATGAAATCCCTGATCGGCCGTACTTCCGGGCTGGCGGTTCCCACCTTTGCGGTGGATGCACCGGGGGGCGGCGGCAAGATTCCCCTTCTGCCGGAATATGTCCGCAGTCTGGGCGCCGAGCTGATTTTTGAAAATTATCAGGGACTGGCCTGTACTTACCGGAATGTTCCGTAGGATAGAGGGCTTTATGGAGAGAAAAATCTTGGTGGCCGTCGACGGCTCCCACCACAGTTACAACATCCTGCGCTACCTCGGCCGGCTATTCAGCGGGGTGACTGACTTCAAATTCCACCTCCTCTGCATCGTGCCGGGCGCCTCGTTGCCGGAGGCCGGCAAGGAGTGGCTGGAGGAGTCAGAGCTCCTCAGCACCATGAGCAGTGAGGGCCGGCGACGCCATCACACTGCAGAACGTTACATGGGCGAGGCGATCCTTCAGCTCGCCCGACGCGGCATCGACTCCGTGCAGATCACCACCGCCGTCCAGATGGTACGGATGGGCATTGTTGAAGACATACTGCAGGAGGCCAGAAAAGGCCTCTACGACGCCCTTCTCATCGGCCGGCGGGGGCTCAGCAAGCTGGAGAAGGTCTTCATGGGCAGCGTTTCCTCCTCGCTTCTCGACAAGAGCCACGACGTTCCGATTTGGATGGTCGACGGAGTGGTCGAATCCGCAAAGATCCTGGTGCCGGTGGACGGCTCGGTTAATTCGCTCAGAGCCGTGGACCACCTGGCCTTCATTCTGCGGGGCAATCCCCATGCCGAAATCACTCTTTTCCATTCCGCCGCTATGCTCGCCGGCAGCGGACACATAAATCCTCACGATTTCAGAGAGCAGTGGGGGGAGGAATGGTGCGAGCTGCATCTCAGCCGGCCCGACAGCCTGTTCCACGCACCTGAACAAATCCTCCGGGAGAACGGCTTCCAGGAGGCCCGGGTTCATCGGCTCCACACCCACAAGGGCTTCTCCCCGAGCCGTCAAATCCTGCGCCAGGCCCTAGTGGACGATTTCGGCACCATTGTCATCGGCCGCAGGGGGACGGAGATCTCCAAGGGACTGCTCAAAAGGGTTTCCGATCAGGTCATCGCCATGGCCGAGGGGTTGGCCGTCTGGATCGTGGGCTAGGCATGAATCTCCTGACACGAATCAATCGATGATTTCGTCTTATTGAATTGAATAACCGCTCGATAACGCAAAACGCGATCTAATCAGAGTTCCTCGACTGCAGGGTGCCATCCGTATCCAGCCTCTGGCCCATCTCTTTTTCGGATTCAATCACGGATGGTTTTTGATGAAATTCCTTATTCTTTTTCGGATTCAACGGCAGAATTTCATTGACGAAAAAACGGAAAAAAGGTTGGGTAGAAAGACCATAGAGCCTTCCTCTAAAAACCCCGAGAGTGCAGTGAGGGAGAGAGGCCTTGAAAAAAATCCTGGTAGTCGACAACCATCCCCTCATCATCCAGGCCATGACCGGCTTCCTCGAGGCGGCAGGACATGAAGTGGTCGCTGCTAATGACGGCCTTTCCGCCCTGGAGATCCTCGAATCCTACACCCCTGATGTCATCTTCGTCGACCTGATCATGCCCAACATCAATGGGGAAAAGCTGTGCCGCATTATCCGCAGCAATCCGGCCATGGATAAGACCTATCTTGTGGTCCTTTCCGCCGTTGCCGCCGAGAAGGAAATCGACGTCGCCGCATTCGGAGCCGACGCCTGTATCGCCAAAGGCCCATTCAAACAGGTTACCGAGCACATTTCCCATCTGCTCGCCCGGCTGGAAAAAGAAAAAGAGATCGGCCCGGTGGAAATTCTCGGTCTTGAGGGGATCCATCAGCGAGAGATCACTAAAGAGCTCCTCTCCGCCCGGAGACATTTCGAAGTCATCATCAACAACATGACCGAAGGGGTACTGGAGATTACCCCGTCCGGCAAGATCATTTATGTCAATCCGGCGGCAGCATCCTTGCTCGGCATTCGTGAAGAGAAAATCCTTGCCACCAAATTCGCCTCCCTCTTCCATGACATCCATCGCACACGAATTGCAGAACTCCTGCAGAAAACCCCGCATGGCTTCCAGTCTGTATCCGAAGACGCCCCACTGGTTTTACAAGGGCGGCAAATCGCACTCCAACTGCTCCCCCTCGAAGATGAGGATTCCCGAACCATCATCGTCATCATCAAGGATGTCACCGAATGGAAACAAAACGAAGAAGAGCTCGACATCTACCGTCATCACCTGGAGGATCTGGTCCGGGAACGCAATGCCGAACTGCTCACGAGCAATAAAAAGCTGCGTGAAGAGGTGGTGGCCCGCCAGGAAATGGAAGAGCACCTCAACCAGGCACAGAAGATGGAAGCGCTCAGCACTCTGGCCGGCGGCATGGCCCACGACTTCAAGAACATCCTGCAGGTCATCCTCAACCATGCCGAGCTCGCCCGCTCCGCCGCGCCGGGTGATCCCGAGGCGCGTAAGAGTCTCGATTTGATCCTGGATGCCGGCCAACGAGCTGGCGATCTGCTCCAGCAAATTCTCGCTTTCAGCCGCCGGAATCCTCAGAAGAAAAAACCGGTCCGGATTCAGGAAACGATCGAGGAAACACTCTCTCTCTTTGCCGGGATTATCCCGAAATCCATCGACATCCGCAAAGACATCGATGCCGACTGCCCCCCGGTACTGGCCGATCCCTCCCAGGTGCAGCAAATCTTTTTCAACCTTCTCGCCAACGCTCAGCAGGCGATGCGGGACAACGGCGGCACCTTGGTGATCGGTCTGCAGGAAGTCCTCATCGGCTCGGAAGACGCCTCCCGGGAAGCAGGCCTTGCCATGGGCCGCTACGCGAAACTGACTGTTCAGGATTCCGGCCCGGGGATGGAGAAGCATATTCTCGAACGCATTTTCGAGCCCTATTTCACCACCAAGAAGCCTGGAGAGGGTACGGGGCTGGGACTGGCGGCTGTCCACGGCATCGTCACCAGCCATGGCGGCACCGTATTGGTTCAGAGCACACCGGGCCAGGGCTCGATCTTCCATGTTTTCCTTCCGGTGGCTAGTCCGGATGGATGAAATCCGGTTTCTGCGGTCCTTGCTGGTGAGGCACAAAAGCTTGGGGACATTGCACTCTGAAATGCTGATGGAGACATGATGTTCTCCTCAATCCCTTTCACAGCGGAGAGAGAATGCTGGCCAAAGTTCTGAGCGGCGCCATCCTGGGAGTCGACGGATTGCTCATCGAGGTGGAGGTGGATATCGCCTTCGGTCTTCCTTCTTTTTTCACCGTAGGTTTGCCTGAAGGCGCCGTCAAGGAGAGCAAAGACCGGGTCAGGGCAGCCATCAAGAACAGCGGCTACGAATTTCCCAATCGGCGGATCACTGTTAATTTGGCCCCGGCCGGCGTCAAGAAGGAGGGGACCGGCTACGATCTACCCATCGCCTTGGGAATCCTGGCGGCGGCCGAGATCTTCAAAAGTCAGGTCCTTGACTGCTATGCCGTTGTGGGTGAGCTTTCCCTTGACGGCGGCGTGCGTCCCAGCCGTGGAGTGCTGCCCATGGCGCTCGCTGCCCGCGCCGCAGGTTTGAAGGGCCTCCTGGTCCCTCGCAGCAATGCCTCGGAGGCAGCAGTGGTGAGCGGCATCGAAGTGATCGGCATCACCACCCTCTATGAGGCGGTGGAATTCCTTGCCGACCGCGAAAGGCTGCCGCCGGTCACGGTGGATCTCGAGCAGATCTTTCGGGACCAGACAGTGTACGAGGTGGACTTCGCCGAGGTCAAGGGTCAGGAGCACGTCAAGCGGGCCCTGGAGATCGCCGCGGCCGGAGGGCACAACGTCATGATGAAGGGGCCGCCTGGCTCGGGCAAAACCATGATGGCCCGCCGACTGCCCACCATCCTCCCGGACCTCACTTTCGACGAGGCCCTTGAAACCACCAAAGTTTACAGCATTATGGGGCTTCTTCCCGACCACAAGGGACTGATCACCATTCGCCCCTTCAAGGCTCCACATCATACCATTTCCGACGCCGGCCTCATCGGCGGCGGCCATTTGCCCAGGCCGGGAGAAGTCTCCCTGGCGCACAACGGTGTCCTCTTTTTGGACGAGATGCCCGAATTCAAAAAGCATGTGCTCGAGGTTCTCCGCCAACCCTTGGAAGACGGGATGGTTACCATTTCCCGAGCGGCCTCCTCGGTCAAGTTTCCCTCCCGCTTCATTCTAGTGGCGGCCATGAACCCCTGCCCTTGCGGATATCTGGGGGACCAGCGGCACGAATGCCACTGCACTCCTCTGCAGATCCAGCGTTATGAGAGCCGTCTTTCCGGTCCCCTTCTCGACCGCATCGATTTGCATCTGGAAGTGCCGGCCGTGCCCATGAAGGATCTCTCCCAAATGCAGGAAGGTGAATCCTCTGCGCTGATCAAGGTCAGGGTGGACCGGGCCCGCCAGCGCCAGGAGCAACGTTTCGCCAAACGCAGGCGCTTTTATGGCAACGGTCAGATGGGGCCCAAAGACATCAAAAAATACTGTACCCTCGACCGGTCCTCCCAAAATTTGTTGGAAAAAGCGGTGGAGCGGTTGGGACTGTCGGCCCGGGCCTATCATCGTATCCTCAAGATCGCGCGCACCATTGCCGATCTGGATGACAAGGAGGCCATTGGCACCGAGCATGTGGCCGAGGCTGTTCAATATCGGCGGCTGGATAGGAAAAAGTAGGATGGGGCATTTCAAATCTTTTACTCCCACTCGGATCGGATATTACGCCGTGACATGGATCATCTTCTGGTCTTTGATCCTTTTCGCGTCTTTCTGGTTGTTCGAAAAGCAGCATCAAAAAGAGATCTTGGAGACGGCCAGAACCGTGGCCCTGGCCCATGCCCGCAAAGATGCACTGTTGAGCACCTGGGTCTCCGGTCTGGAAGGCATCTATGGTCCGGACTCAACGGTGCCGCATAGCGGTGAGGCCCGATCTGAAGATCTTATCTCCGCTCATTCCGGTCAGTCGCTTGCGCTCCTTTCCCCGTCAGGACTCTTTAAGCAACTTGATGCGACGTCGGCCGGCGATCTAAAGATTCAGGAATCTATTTGCAGCCTCCATCCTCAGCGGCCGGAGAACCGACCCGACGATTGGGAGAAAAAGGCTTTGCTGCACCTGCAGGAAAGCGGCGCTTCGGAATTCAGCGAGCTGACAGCGATCCAAGGCAATCTCTGCCTGCGGCTGATGATGCCGCTGGCAGGAAAAGGACACGCCTTCCAACCCAACGAAGAAATCCGGAGGAAAGAGCCGACCAGCGGCATCAGCATCATCCTGCCACTCGCTCCCTTCGAGAAGGGAGCACAGTATTCCAGACGAATCATCTGGTGCGACCTGCTCATTCTATGGGGGCTCGGCCTCTTCGGGATCGGCCTCAGCTACTACGGCTTGCGCCAGCATCTGGACAAACGCCGACAGGCGGAAGAACGACTGCGGGCACAGCGCAATCTTCTCGATACCATCCTGACCTCCACCGAAGATTTGATCGCCCTCAAAAGCCTGGATTTCGTATACATCGCGGCCAATCCCTCATTATGTGCCTTCTACGGCAAGAGCGAAAAAGAGATTCTCGGCCACACCGATTTCGATCTATTTCCCCTCGAGGAAGCCGAACAGCGGCGCGAGGCGGACCAGGCCGTCCTCGCCGCCGGACGCCCTGCCAGGCAGGATATGGAGGTGGAAACGGTTGATGGACTACGATGGCTGCAAGTCTCACGGATACCGGTATGCGACGAAACCGGCAAGCCAGTTGCCCTTCTCTGCTCGGTTCACGACACTACCGAACGAAAACGAACAGAAGAGGCCCTTCGAAAGTATGAGCAGATCGTTTCCGCCTCTCAGGAACACATGGCCTTTGCCGACCGGAACTACGTCTATCAGGCGGTGAACGATTCCCACCTGCGCGACTTCAAGAAAAAAAGAGAAGAAATCGTTGGCCGGTCCATGGCCGACCTCCTTGGCCAACGCCTTTTCGAAAAAGAGATAAAGGAAAAGGTGGACCGAGCTCTAGCCGGGGAGACCATTCATTTCGAGACCTGGTGCGTGCTGCCGGGTATGGGACGACGCTGTCAGGAGGTGACCTATTATCCTTTCTTCGATAAGGATCGAAGCATTTCCGGAGTAGTAATCTACGTTCGGGACATCACTGACCGCAAGCAGGTGGAGGAGCGTTTGCGCCGGGCACAGAAGCTGGAAGCCATCGGCACCTTGGCCGGCGGCATCGCCCATGACTTCAACAACATTCTGCAGCCTATCATCGGCTACGCTCAACTCTCCCTAAAAGATCTCCCAAAGGGCAACGAGCACTGGGAAAACCTTCAGGAAATCGTCAAGGCGGTGAGGCGTGCCGCGGACCTCATCAAACAGATCCTTACTTTCAGCAGGCAGGCGGAACAGGAACGCAGCCCAAGCCAGCTTCAGCCGCTCATCAAGGAAGTCGCCAAATCCCTCCGCGCCTTTCTACCGAGCACCATCGAAATCCGGGAGGAAGTCGATCCTTCCTGCCGCCAGATTCATGCAGATTTGACTCAAATCCACCAGGTGCTCATGAATCTCGCTACCAATGCCTATCATGCCATGCGGCGGGATGGTGGAGTTCTGACGATTGGCCTTGACGAGGAGATGGAGTTGCCGGGAGAAATTAATCCTGGCGGCGTAAAAACGGGTTATGCCCGGCTCACGGTTACCGATACCGGCCACGGCATGACAAGGGAAATTCAGGATCGAGTCTTCGACCCGTATTTCACCACCAAAGGGCAGGGAGAAGGAACCGGGCTGGGCCTAGCGACCGTGCACGGCATCGTCGAGGCGCACGGCGGCAAGATCATTGTCCAGAGCGCCCCCGGTGAGGGGACACGGTTCGAAATCTACCTCCCCCTCGTTTCCGCCGAAGGAATTAAAGAAAAAGAGCAGGAAAGAATTGGTCTTTTGCCCCACGATGCCCACATCCTCTTTGTCGATGACGAGGCGCCCATTGCGGAACTGGGCTGCAAGCTTCTCGAGCGATTGGGTTGTCAGGTCACTGCTGTCAATGACAGCCGCGATGCATGGCAAGCCTTTGCTGCAAGGCCGGATGCGTTTCACGTGGTGGTCACCGACCAGATCATGCCCCACCTGACCGGCACCGAATTGGCCCGCAGAATTCTCGATCAGCGACCCGAGCTGCCGATTATCCTCGTTACGGGCTTCGCTGAATTACTGGACGAGGAACAGGCTCAATCCATGGGCATCCAGGAGATCCTGATGAAACCGGTTGCTACCGGCGAGCTTGTCGCCGCCCTGGCCCGGGCTTTGGGATCCCATTCTCTTGGTACCCCCACGATATGATAGCTCGCCACAGAAGTTCTAGCGGCTGCTGTCTTAGGCTTGGATGGCCGCTAAGAGCCGTCCCCTGATGCAGGATTGACTTCTTTCCCCCCACTTCACTACCCTGAAAAAAATGGGCTTGTCATCAAAATTTCAGCGGTGCCACCCGGCTCCTTTCCTGAGAGCTGAAGGCTGAGGAATCGATCCGGGAAAACTGCCAGCTTCAGGAAGGAAACGCTGAGGCGTTCCCGCCTGTGGTTGCCGACCTCCTCAATGGCGGTCTCAGGAAAAAACGATGAGTTCCCTTCGAATCTGGCCGGGCTGGCCCTATCCGCTGGGCGCCACATGGAATGGCGAAGGCACCAACTTCGCCATTTTTTCCGAGCACGCCACCGGCGTCGAGTTACTCCTCTATGAGAAGACCGACGACGCCGAACCTGCCCAAGTTGTCTCCTTGTCCGAAAAAAGCGCCTACGTTTGGCACTGTTTTCTGCCGGATGTGCGCCCGCCCCAGCTTTACGCCTATCGGATCCACGGCCCCTACGAGCCGGAAAAAGGACACCGCTTCAATCCCAACAAAGTCATGCTCGACCCCTATGCCAAGGCGATCGACGGCAAAGTGCTCTGGGACGATGCCATCTTCGGATACACCATCGGCGCCGAGGAGAAAGATTTATCCTTCGACGAGCGGGATTCCTCCCCGTTCGTCCCCAAGTCCGTCGTCACCGATCCGTATTTCGATTGGGAAAACGATTTCCCCTTGCGCATCCCTTGGAACGAAACGGTAATCTATGAAGCTCACGTCAAAGGACTGACCCGCCGCCATCCGGATGTTGACGAAGATGAGCGGGGGACTTACTCCGGGCTTGCCTCCCCGCCGGTACTCAATCATCTTCAAGAGATCGGCGTCACCGCCATCGAGCTTCTGCCGGTCCACCACCATCTCGATGACCGGCTTCTGGTGGAAAGAGGGCTCACCAACTACTGGGGCTACAACACCATCGGCTATTTTGCTCCGGAAGCGGGCTATTCGAGCCTGGGAAGCCGGGGAGCACAGGTGTTTGAATTCAAAAAAATGGTCAAGGCATTGCACCGGGGAGGAATCGAGGTCATTCTCGATGTCGTTTATAACCACACCGCCGAGGGCAACCATCTCGGCCCCACCCTCTGCTTTCGCGGCATCGATAATGCCGCCTATTACCGGCTGGATCCTGATGACTTGCGCTATTACATGGATTTCAGCGGCACCGGCAACAGCTTACGGATGGAGCACCCCCAGGTCATCCAGCTCATCATGGACAGCTTACGCTACTGGGTTCTCGATATGCACGTGGACGGGTTCCGCTTTGACCTGGCGGCGACCCTCGCCAGGCAACTTTACGATGTCAACCTCCTCTCCGCCTTCTTTCAGATTATTCAACAGGACCCGATCCTTTCCCAGATCAAGCTGATCGCCGAGCCCTGGGACGTGGGCGAGGGAGGCTACCAGGTCGGCAAGTTCCCGCCGCTGTGGACGGAATGGAACGGCCGGTTTCGGGACACCATGCGCTCCTTCTGGAAAGGTGATGCGAGCAAGCTGCCGGAGTTGGGATACCGGCTCACCGGTTCGAGCGACCTTTATCAGGACACAGGCCGTAAGCCATACGCAAGCATCAACTTCATCACCGCCCACGACGGCTTCACCCTGCGGGACTTGGTGAGTTACAACCAGAAACACAACCAAGCCAATAAGGAGGACAACCGCGACGGCCGCGATGACAATCGGAGCTGGAACTGTGGAGTGGAAGGAACCACTGATGATCCGGACACCAACGCTCTTCGGCTTCGGCAGCAAAAGAATCTGCTCGCCAGCCTTTTCTTCTCCCAAGGGGTGCCAATGCTCTTGGGCGGGGATGAACTTGTCCGTACCAAGGGCGGCAACAACAACAGTTACTGCCAGGACAACGAGACCAACTGGTTCAACTGGCAACTCGACAATACCGGCGAAGAGCTTCTTGCCTTCACCCGCTGGGTCATCAATTTTCGAAAAAAGCACCCGGCTTTTCGTCGGCGGAAATTCTTCCAGGGCCGCAGGATCAGCGGCACGGACGTGAAGGACATCGTCTGGCTGCGGCCCGACGGCGGGGAAATGAGCGAAGCGGACTGGGAAGATGCCGACATTCTCACAGTGGGCGTGCTCCTCGCCGGCGACGCTATTGCCGAAAAAGGGCGCCACGGGCAGCCGATCACCGACGACACCTTTCTTCTGCTGCTCAATGCCTTTTCCGAAGATGTGCATTTCCGGCTCCCTGACCGTGATCGGGTTTGGGAACTGCTGCTGGACACTTCTCAGCCCACTGAAGGGAGGCCCCGTTTTCTGAAGCGCCAAAAGAATTACAACCTGGAATCCCGCTCATTCGCTTTGCTGAGGGAGAAGAAAAAAGGCCCCGGATGAGAAAGGTGAGGATGTTTGCATCGTCGTGCTAGAGGAAGAAAAGCATTGGTCGGTATGCCAGGCGGCCAGGATTTTCGACCATCGCTTGGGAATAAAAAATTCCCTAACCACTAACTATTATAGGGAGCAATAGCCTTCAGGTCTCAGAGCGGCCGGCTCTGCCTGCAATACCAAAAAACGAGGATTACAAAAGAATTCGCATTTGACTTCAGCCGAATGCCTATGATAATTCATAAATGGAAGTAATCTGATATTACATTTTTCCTGAGGAACATTTTTAGCTTCACACGGCAAGGGGCTCAGCTCAGACTGCAGTACTCTTTAGGAGCGGAACGTTTCAGCAGTCTACTGCATTTGCATCTTCATGACATTCTCCTCAGGATGGAAAAGAAGCAATGAGGCCCCTTACCGGCAATTAATCATTTCTTACAACTGAGGAGCAGAGCGCTATGCTCTGCTTTTTTGTAAGCGGCTGTTAGAAATCCCTTTTCTCTGATCTTCGGCAGGAAAAATCGACAAGGGAAAAAATAATGACCAGATACCGACTCAAACTCATCGGTATTTCGCTCTTTGCACTGATCCTCATTATCATCGGCCTCCAGAATACCGCCCCCGTATCCACCCGAATCCTGTTCTTCACCGTAGTCATGCCCCGGGTCATCCTCTTGCTGATCATGGCCTTGCTCGGATTCGCCATCGGGGTTCTCTATTCTCTCCAATTTGTGCATAAAAACGAACGAAAAAAAGGAAACCGCAAGATGTAGTTACCGTTTTGGCAACTCGCGCCTTCAAGCCCGTCCCACCCGCCTATGTTTACAGTTCCCCGGTTTTCGGCGACCCCTGTGGCGACACGCCTTTCCTAGCTGTGGGGAATTACCCGGGCCATCATTCTCGATCGCTTCAATCTATGCCCCATATCAACATTGTAGGAAAACGAGACCGGGTTGCCAGTTCCGGCCCGGGAGGGTATGATCACGCGCATTTGCCAATTAATTTTTCTTCAGTCAATTCAGAAACGGGGATTGAAATGGCCGAGAACATCGATGATTTGACGGTGAATTACGAGGATGAGGAAGGCAAGCTGCTCGTTAAGGAACTGGCCAAGGAGGTGCTAACCAAGGGCAGCTGGTCCACCATCATGTTCCTTTACCAAGATTATGACTCCAGGAAGGAGAGCTACAGCGACCCAAAGGTCACCATCCGGCGTTATCGGAAAAGCGGAGGGCAATTCCGGCAGCAGAGCAAGTTCAATATCTCCAGCGGGAAGCAGGCGCTGCAGATCGTCGACATTCTCCGGAAATGGTATGGCTGAGCAGAGGTGGACAGTCAGCCTTCAACCAGAGTGTCTGATGAAGCGGCGCCCGATCGATGAATACCTCGAGACTTTGATGGAGCAAAAGCTATTGTCGAACAATGTAGCTGGCGGTTGGTCGCTTTTCAGGAGTCGCTCTCTTCATCTTCGTACGGTGGCCAAATTTTGTGGACGAGGCTTTCCCACCAGCTGTTTTGACTTCGGCGCTTTTTCCTGCGCAAGATTTTTCAGGCGGAGGACATCGTTGCGGTCGGCACCACCCATGAATTCCACACCGATGTGGAAAGGCATCGTTTCATCGAAAAGGACTCGATCGAAACCGACCGGTCGCACCGGCACTGACAGGCCTTCACCATTTTTGACTGCCGCTTCAATGAACAGAATCTGGGTGGGATGATGGTCGCGGGCGGAATAGAAAAGGTGGTGGTTGCCAAAGCGGATCTGCGGAACGATCAGGCTGGCGCCGAAGGAAGATATGTCACGGAGGCAGGCAGGGGCCGGCCCGGCCAGAATCGGTCCACTGAAACCGTCGCGCAGGGTGACCGAAACGGCAAGATTGCAGGCGATTCGGTTCTCTCGGCGCTTTTCGATCATGGCCCCCACTTACAGGTTGGACAAGACTAAAAGCTGTCCAATATGCCAGACAGCTCCTGTACA
>JARRJE010000011.1:0-2186 GCA_037379765.1 Deltaproteobacteria bacterium | reverse complement strand
AAAAATATTCATTTTCACTGGTTACTCTTTTTCCTAACCATTCTTACCAGGAGGGCTAGATCCATTTTTGGATTTCTTTGGAAAAGGTTACCATCTCCCCTGATCATTGGCAGGGAGAAATGAGCTAAAAAGGGCGGCAGGGCTGCACCTACCCGGTTTTTAAAGAAAAGAATCAGCCGAAATCAAGCCGGTGTAACGTAACCAACGGTGCAGGGCCTTTTTGGATTCTGCCTGACACTCATACGGCGCCGAGCATAAAGAGCAGGCAGGTCTGGAAAGAGTGGCTTTCAGTCGCAAGGAAAATGGTTTCGGGCAAGTAAAAGAGATTTTTGAAACAATTTGGCCGCTTGCTTTTCTATGGGCAGCGTTCCTTCATGGTGCAAACTGAAAATTTGCCAGGAAAGTTGATCAACAAGTTTACCGGGCAGCGGTTCGATATGGTCAAGGATTGCGAGCCGCTCCCCCCTGCTGCGAATCATCTCAAGGGCCAGCCGCTCTTCCGCCCCGGTAAAGGCCCGAAACGCATCATCCGGGTGAATCGGCTCCTCTGACAGGGCGAAGTGGTGCGCTTTATCCTTAGTAGTCATGGATTCGATGAAACCATGGGCAAAAGGATCTTTGCCCATAGCCAGGAAAAAAAGAAAGGCTCGGGCGCAACGCGAGCAATCGTGGCACCAGCGCTCGTGTTCGCACATTTCCATATGGCAGCTCAATCTCAGGTCTCCATACTCAGAGAACGTATCGTGCAGTATCCAGTGGATGGCAAAATCACCCAAGCCGGCCAACAGGTTGGCTAATCGGATTTGTCCACCGCTCATAGCCGCGAGAATCTTTTTAAATTTCGTCAGGGTGCTGCTGCTTTGCATAACCATTCGGGGCAGTAGGTAGCCTTCACGGTGCTGATAATCCAAGGAGTTATGTAGCTCGTTATTGAAGACGATCCACGGTGCCTTGTAAAAAAAGACGAACGGCAACATGGCCAGAAGATAAACAAAATGGACATGAACCTGGTGGAGGCGTGTTTCAGGCAATTCCCAAACCTGATAATCGGAAAGGAGTTGGATTTCGTTGATCACCTCCCGGACCTCAAAACCCAGCGTACTGAGTTGGGGTTGTAGTTTCTTACGCAGGGCAACACATCGGGGCAGGACTCTTTCGTCGATAGCCACCGGGATGACCTCGAAACCGAGTTGCGTGAGGGTCGCGAGACTTAAAAGGCTGTCCTTGCCAAAGGAAAAGGGAAGAATAATCCGTTGGTGATGCCATTTTTCCGGCAGAGGCAGCTTGGTGCCATGTCCGGCCTTCGGAAAGTTGCGGTTCGTGGTGCGAAACCGCGTCAGAATCTCATCGCTTGATTCCGAGGGGATATTTTCCACCAGGTTGGGAATGGCCTGTTCAAAACAGGAGTTGTAAATGTCGAAAAATTGCGGGGATGGCCGATCGTACCAGACCGCCGGAGAGCCGGCAATGAGCGGCGGCGCCATTGTCAGCACATAGGCCAACTCGCGGACCAAGGCCTCTTTGGCAAGAAAGCCTTGCCACACCTCTTCGGGAAAGCGCAGGTGGTAGGGAGGGGATTGCCAGGCACCGGAAAGTGCCAGCGAGAAACCCACGTCGTCTATTTCGGTGGACACCTGCACGCGTCACTGAATCAGGGAAGGAATGTCGGATATCACGCTTCGGGTTTCCGGAGCGATTTGCCGCAACCGGCAAAAAGTATTTTTGTTATATTTTCACCTTATGCCACCGGCCCCGGGCCAATGCGTTTTTGGATGCCACTGCCTCCCATTCTGATGATCTTGCCTGCAGCATCGAGCTTTATCTTGTTGCCTGCCTGATCCACCATATAATGTTTTCCTGAATCGTCGAGCAGATAACGATTGCCGTCCGGGGCCAGCATAACCTTCTTGCCATCCTTGGTGGTGTATTTACGTGCCTTGACCTTGCCCACCTTGCTGCTGCTCTTGCTCGGAACCCAGGCCTTGGCCGGCTTCATGGCAGTCGCTGTCATGGGGGCGGTCGAAAGGGCCACGGAAACAATTGTTGCCAAAGTTTTCTTCTTCATGCGCTTTCCTCCTGGTCAGGTAATAGAATGATACGGGATGAGTAATCCGCTTTTTCTGGCGCCGCCAAAAACAGAGGCTGCCAACTCACCAAGATTTCGGCAAGATTCCCGGTAGATAAGT
>JARRJE010000010.1:0-19417 GCA_037379765.1 Deltaproteobacteria bacterium | reverse complement strand
GAAAAATAAAAGATATCGAGCCAGACCGGCTGACGCCTCTTGAGGCACTCGCCCTTCTTTACGAGCTCAAGGTCATCGGCGAAGGAAACTGAACCCATGCAACGGCGGCAGGAGCAGCGAACGATCCTCATCGTGACTTCAGTCACGGCGCTTCTTCTGGCGGCGCTGCTCACCGCTGCGGCCGGGTCACCCGGTCTTTCACGGGAAACGGTCCCTAAGCAATACAGTCAGGCGATGGCCTATTACAACAATCTGACCGTTCCCGGCACCCAAGTCGGCAAAAGAGAGAATTGGCTGGCCGGCGCCCGCAACTTTCAGCGCATAGCCCGCGCCCACCCGGCCCATGAGCTCGCTCCCTCCTGCCTTTTTATGCTGGGAAGGATTTTTCGTGATATGTACCGCCGTTTCGAAAATCCCCTCGATCTCGGCGAAGCCGTCGCCTACTTCCAGGACGTCGTACTCCTCTTCCCGCACCACCGGTTGGCCGATGACGCTCTGTTCAACACGGCGGAAATCTATCTCGTCGATAAAAAAGCCGAGGATGAGGCAGCCCGAACCTTAGCGCGGATCATCGCAATCTATCCCGATGGCGATATGGCTGCGGCTGCCGGCAAGAAGCTGGCCGCTCTGAAAAATCATGGAATCTTGCGGCCCTCAGAGCCGGAACAGCCGCTGCCTGGGCTGGCTGCAGCCGCGGTCAAGAAGAACGAAGCCAAAGGAGCACACGCCGGGCCGGTCAGGCTCCAGCCCATCCGTTACTGGTCCAACAACGATTATACCCGGGTGGTGATTGAAACCGATGCTCCGGTGACCTATGAATACTCGATGCTCCCTCGCAACGACGACAAGCCCCGCAGACTTTATCTGGACCTGCGGAACTGTCGATTGCAACCAGGGATGGAGGCCTCGGTCCCCATCCGCGACGGGCTTCTAAAGCAGGTGCGGACCGCACAGCACGCTGCCGATACCGTCCGGGTGGTGCTCGACATCGAGTCCATTGCCGATTACAAGATATTCAATCTGCAGGAGCCGTTTCGAGTTGTGATCGATGCCACCGGTCAAAAGCGGCCTAGGCCGAATATGGCCGGCACCGGTCCCCGAGTCCCTTCCCTGCCCCAGCAGCTCGGGCTGGGCATCCAGAAGATTGTCATTGACCCCGGCCACGGCGGCAAGGACCCCGGGGCCATCGGCCCGAATGGAATCAAAGAGAAGGACATCGTTTTGCAGGTGGCCAAGCGAGTAGCCCAGCTCCTGAAGCAGGAACTGGGGTGTCGGGTCATTCTTACCAGAGACCGGGATGTCTTCATCCCCTTGGAGGAACGGACCGCCATCGCCAACACCAGCGGCGCCGATCTTTTCATCTCCATCCACGCCAATGCGGCCCCTTCTGCCAGCCTGCGGGGGGTGGAGACTTATTTCCTCAATCTGGCCACCAATAAAGAGGCTATGCAGGTAGCGGCCAGGGAAAACGCCACCTCCACCCGGCAGCTCAGTGACCTGCAATCCATCCTCAGGGACCTCATGCAGAACACCAAGGTGAACGAGTCCGCCAAGCTGGCCAAATTCGTCCAAACTGATATCGTCAACGGCCTTAGCCACTCCTACTCGAAAATCTGCGATCTGGGGGTGAGACGGGCACCTTTTGTCGTCCTCATCGGCGCCCAGATGCCTGCGATTCTCATTGAGACCGCCTTCCTGAGCAATCCGGAAGAAGCCCGTCGGCTTTGCAACCACGCCTACCAGCAGAAATTGGCCGGCCAGATCGTCGCCGGCGTCTCCCAGTACATCACCGATCTTAATCTGGCCAATCTGGAGCTTGGCAAATAAAAAAGGCGGCCGTGTGGCCGCCTCATTCGATCGGTGGGAAACTGGAACTCAGGCTTCTATCGTTATCCGCCCCGCCTTCAGGTCTTCACCTTCCAGATAGCGGCGGATTGACTCGGCCGCTTCCTTTCCCTGGAATACTGCCTTGGCTGCGGTCTGGGGACCGAGCACTGCATCGCCGCCCGCAAAAATCCATGGCTCGGATGTTTGCAAGGTTTGCGGATCGACCTCAAAGGTGCCCCACCGAGTGGTGGCAAGTTCCTTTCCGTCGGAGGCGGTATGCTCCACAACCTGACTGATGGCCGGAATAATCGCCTCGGCTTTTATCGTACCTCCAGGTGGTGAATCTCGGCCGCGCTGGCCGGCATCTCCTGCTTGGTACGCCGATAGAGGATAAAAACTTTATCAGAGCCATTGCGGAGTGCGGTGCGGGCCACATCGATGGCCACATTGCCGCCGCCGACCACCACGACATCCTGGCCCAGATTAACCTTCTCGCCGATATTAACCCGCCGCAGATAATCGACCCCGTGGATCACTCCCTCCAAGTCCTCACCTTCAATCCCCAGCTTGCGGCTGGCATGGGCACCGATTCCGAGAAACACCGCTTCGAATCCTTTCTCCTTGAGCTGATCAAGGGTTTTATCGCGGCCGATAATCTGGCCGGAAACGATCTCCACCCCGCAATTGCGCAAGGCATCGAACTCGGCCTCGACGATGTCCCTGGGAAGTCGATAGGCGGGAATGCCTACGGTGAGCATGCCTCCCAGCACTGAGAGGCCTTCGAAGATCGTACAAGAGTATCCTTCATGAGCCAAATGGTAGGCGACGGTCATCCCGGCGGGGCCAGAACCGACGATGGCTACCTTTCGATTCTTGGGCATGGCGCACGGCTTCGTCATGTCTTTTTGATTGGCGACCATCCAGTCAACCAGAAAGCGCTCCAGCATGCCGATGGCTACCGGATCTCCCTTCTTGCCTCGGATGCAGGACCCTTCACACTGGAACTCATGGGGGCAGACCCGAGAGCAGACCGCAGGAAAGGAGTTGGTTTGTCGATCCACCCAGTAGGCCTCTTCGAACTTCTCTTCCCTCAGCAATCGAATAAAACCGGGGATATCGTTATGGATGGGACATCCTTCCCGGCATTTCGGTTTTTTGCACTGAAGGCAGCGATGGGCCTCTCTGATGGCGGTGTCAACGTCGACCCCCTTCACCACTTCCTCGAAACTGGTAATCCGTTCGGTAACCGGCAGTTCTTGCGGCCGCTGCCGTTCGATGGCCATCCGTTCCTTGACATCCATTGACTTCCCTCACGCATAAAGAGCCTTGCAGCCCGAATTTCATGAAAAATAGAAAGCAAAAAAGGCATGTTAATATGTTTTTCCCGGCAATTCATCCTCAAATTTGTTTTCGGCAACGAGCTAAGGACCCTCAGCCGCAGGCCTTTCTAGACAGAGGGCATCTATCCGCTTGACAAAGCAGGGAAGTTATTTCAATGTGCCCACAAAAAAAGCGTTTAGATTTACACAAGATCTGATCTCCATGAAAGCCGAATACATCAATCCATTCCTTTCTGCGACCAAAAATGTGTTGGAGACGATGGCCCAAACACCGGTGACTGCCATGAGGCCGCGATTGAAGGACGATTCTGCGACCTATGGCGAAGTGACCGGTATCATCGGCATGGTCTCGAAGCAGGTATCCGGCTCAATGATCGTCAGCTTCTCCCAAGAATGCATTTTGAAAATCGTGGCCAATATGCTGATGGAGCCTCCCAAGGAGAAGATTGACGCGGAGATCATCGATGCGGTCGGCGAGCTGACCAACATGATTTGCGGGGGGGCCAAGGCGCAGTTGGCCAAGATGAACCTCAGATTCGAACTGGCCGCTCCAACCATGATCATGGGCAAGGGCGTCGAAATAACCTATTACTCCGATACCCCTACTTTGGTTATTCCGTTCAGGACAGACAGCGGCGATTTCGTCATCGAAGCCAACCTCGCCGACAAAAAATAACTCCCAGCCTCTTAGCAGGCTCTCCAATAAAAAAGAGGCGACACCAAGTGTCGCCTCTTTTTTATTCTTATATTCGGTTGTCGCGCCGTTACTCGCCCTTGGCCACTTTCAATCGCGCCATGGCCCTTTGCAAGGCGGCCTCGGCCCGAGCCCGGTTGATCTTCTCGGCTTGGCTTTGAACCTGGGCCAATCTCTTCTCCGCCCTTTCTTTCGCCCTCATAGCCCGGTCAGCGTCAATCTCGGCACCGCGCTCGGCGGTCTCGACGAGAAAGGTCAACTTATTGTTGGAGACTTCGCAGAAGCCGCCGCTGACCATCAACCGTTCCTCCTGGTCGCCTTTGCGGTAAACGAGAGAGCCGATCTTGATGGTGGAAAGCATCGGCGCGTGGTTGGCAAGGACACCAAATTCACCGCCAAATCCAGGCGCGGTAACGATATCGACTTCGTCGCTGAGCACTGCACCCTTGGGGGTAACAATTTCCAGTTTCAACTTTTCAGCCATTGATCTTCCTCGAGTCGAACATGTCGGTGGACAACTTCCAGCCGACTTTGGAGATGAGCCTATGCAGCCGCTTTCTCCTTATTGGCCTTTTCCACCGCCTCTTCGATAGAACCGACCATGTAGAAGGCCGACTCAGGCAACTCGTCATGCTTTCCTTCCAGGATTTCTTTGAAACCGCGAACGGTATCGGCCACCTTGACGAACTTGCCGTCCATGCCGGTGAACACCGCGGCGACGGTGAAAGGCTGAGACAGAAAGCGTTGAACCTTCCGGGCTCTGGCCACCGTGACCTGGTCTTCCTCGGAGAGCTCATCCATGCCGAGAATAGCGATAATATCCTGGAGGTCTTTATATTTCTGGAGGGTCATCTGCACGCCTCGCGCAACCTCATAATGCTCCTCGCCAAGAACGTTGGGATCGAGGATGCGGGAAGTGGAATCGAGCGGATCCACCGCCGGGTAAATGCCCAGCTCGGCGATCTGCCGGGAGAGCACCACGGTGCCGTCCAAGTGGGCAAAGGTAGTCGCCGGCGCCGGGTCGGTAAGGTCGTCAGCGGGCACGTAGACGCACTGGACGGCGGTAATGGAGCCTTTGGAAGTCGAGGTAATGCGCTCTTGGAGCTCGCCGAGGTCGGTACCCAAGGTCGGCTGGTAACCCACCGCGGACGGGATACGGCCGAGTAGGGCCGAGACCTCGGAGCCCGCCTGAGTAAACCGGAAGATATTGTCGACGAAGAAGAGCACATCCTGCCCTTCCTCATCCCGGAAGTACTCGGCGGCGCTCAAACCGGTCAAGGCCACTCGGGCCCGGGCGCCCGGCGGTTCGGTCATCTGGCCGTACACCAGGGCCGCCTTGGGAAGAACACCGGATTCCTTCATCTCGTGGTAGAGGTCGTTGCCCTCGCGGGTCCGCTCGCCGACGCCGCAGAATACGGAGATGCCGCCGTGATGCATGGCGATGTTGTTGACCATCTCCATCATGATGACGGTTTTGCCGCAACCGGCACCGCCGAACAAGCCCATTTTGCCGCCCCGGGGAAAGGGAACCAGCAGGTCGATCACTTTGATGCCGGTTTCGAGGACGTTGACCTCGGTATCCTGCTCGGTGAAGGCAGGGGCGGGTTTGTGGATGGGCCGCATCTTCTCGGCCGCAATCGGACCCAGGCCATCTACCGGCCTGCCGACCACATTCATGATTCGCCCCAGGGAGGCCTCGCCGACCGGAATCTGGATCGGAGCGCCGGTATCTTTGGCATCCATGCCCCGGACCAGACCGTCGGTGCCGTCCATGGCCACGCAGCGGACGACATTGTCGCCCAGGTGCTGGGCCACTTCGATGACCAAGTTGTCCGCCTGATCGTTGAGGGCGGGATTGGTGACGAGCAATGCGTTCATGATGTTCGGCAGCTGGCCGGCATCGAATTCCACGTCAACAACCGGTCCGATGACCTGGACGATCTTTCCGATATTACCTGCAGTATTTTCTGTGCTCATTGGATTGATGCCTCCTCCACGTCTAACCTTCGGTTCCGAAGCCGATAGGCAGGCAGCATATGAGAAAATTTTTGGCTATCCTTTCAATGCCTCGGCACCGCCGACGATGTCCATCAACTCGTTGGTGATGCCGGCTTGGCGAGCCTTATTGTACAGCAACGTAAGTCTATCGATGATGTCCTTACAGGCTTTGGTGGCGTTATCCATCGCGGTCATCCGCGCCGCGTGTTCGCTGGCGCCCACCTCGAGCATGGCGTGGTACACCATGACGTTGAGATAAAGCGGTAGAAGAACTTCCATGATCTCCGCCGGGCTCGGCTCATAAATGTACGCACCGCCAGCGGCGGGTTGAGAGCCCTCTTCCTCTCCGGCCACCGACTGAACCGGCAGCAAGAGCTCTTCAGCGGCAGTCTGGACAGCCACGCTCATGAACCGGCCGTAAACGAGATGCACCTCGTCGGCTTCACCGGCGAGGTAATTGGCGGCCACTTCCTGGGCAATGGCGCGGGCATTGAACATCTGGAAGTTGCCCATGATGTCAGGGTAAGTCTTCCGCACCTTCCCGGTTTTTCGCAGGAGCGAGTTGCCTTTTTTGCCGACACAGACGTAGCTCACCTTCTTGCCTTCCGTCTCATACCGCGCGGTGAGCTTTTCGACGAGCTTGACGATGTGGGCATTGAAACTGCCGCACAGACCGCGATCGGAGGTGACGACCACGATCTCCACCGTCTTGACCGGCCGCGCTTCCATCAGCGGGAATTGCCCCGCTTCCATGTTGCCGGAAAGGTTAGTCATCGCCGCGTTGAATTCTTCCGTATAGGGGCGGAAGTTCTCCATCTTCATCTGCGCCCCGCGCAGCTTGGCGGCGGCCACCATGTTCATGGCCTTGGTGATCTGTGAAGTCTTCTTCACAGCACCAATCTTGATTTTTACTTCTTTCAGACTCGGCATCGCCTTAACTCCCTGGCCTTAGCTCAGTCCCTTCGATGCCTTGAAGGTATCGCCAAAGGTGGTGAGGGTCTTTTTCAATTTCTCCTCGAGCGCGCTGTCGATCTCCTGCTTTTCTTGAAGATCGGTATAGATGCTCGGCTCGTTCTGCTCGATATAAGAATAGAGCTGCTGCTCGTATTCGACCAGAGTGTTGAGCGGCAGTGAATCAAGAAAGCCACGAGTGCCTGCGAACAGAATGCACACCTGCTTTTCCATAGGCAGCGGCTGATACTGTGGCTGCTTCAAGATCTCCACCAGTCGCTCTCCGCGGGTAAGCTGCGCCTGGGTGGCCTTGTCGAGATCGCTGCCGAACTGGGCAAAAGCAGCCAACTCGCGATATTGGGCAAGGTCGAGGCGCAGGGTACCGGCGACCTGTTTCATCGCCTTCACCTGGGCGGCGCCGCCCACTCGGGAGACCGAAAGGCCGACGTTGATGGCCGGCCGGACGCCGGCGAAGAACAGGTTTGGCTCCAGGTACACCTGTCCGTCGGTGATGGAGATCACGTTCGTCGGAATGTAGGCCGACACGTCGCCTGCCTGGGTCTCAATGATGGGTAGGGCGGTAAGCGAGCCGGCGCCCAGATCATCGCTCAGCTTGGCGGCGCGTTCCAGCAGCCGGGAGTGGTTGTAGAAAATGTCGCCGGGGAAGGCCTCACGGCCGGGCGGCCGGCGGAGCAGCAGGGAAAGCTGCCGATAGGCCACCGCCTGCTTGGAAAGGTCGTCATAGATGATAAGGGCGTGCTGGCCGTTGTCCCGGAAGTATTCGCCCATGGCGCAGCCGGCAAAGGCGGCGATATACTGAAGCGGTGCCGGATCGGAAGCAGTGGCAGAGACCACGGTGGTGTAGTCCATGGCTCCGTGTTTGCGCAATGCCTCCACCACCAGAGCCACCGTGGATTTTTTCTGGCCGATGGCCACGTAGATGCAGTGCACGTCGGTGTTTTTCTGGGCGATGATGGCATCGACGCAGACAGCGGTCTTGCCGATCTGGCGATCGCCGATAATCAGCTCGCGCTGCCCTTTACCGACCGGGGTCATAGCGTCCACCGCCTTGCTGCCGGTGTAACAGGGCTCGTGGACTCCTTTTCTGGCGATCACGCCGGGGGCCACAACCTCGAGGTTGCGGTTCTCTTTGGCATTGATATCGCCCATGCCGTCCAGGGGCCGGCCAACAGCGTCCACAACCCGGCCCTCCATCTCAGGACCGACCGGAACCTCGGCAATTCTGCCGGTGCGCTTGACCGGATCGCCTTCCTTGATGTGAGCGACATCCCCGAGAACTGCGCAACCGACATTATCTTCTTCGAGATTCAGGGCGAGGCCAAGAATGCCGCCTGGAAACTCGAGAAGCTCCATGGCCATGCAGTTCTCGACCCCGTGGATCCGGGCGATACCGTCGCCGACTGAAATGACCGTGCCGGTTTCGCTCAGGTCGACTTTGGTTTCGTAGTCCTTGATCTGACCTTTAATGATTTGACTGATCTCTTCGGCTTTGATCTGCATGGCCTACTCACTCCCTTTTATGGATTCTTTTAAACCCGCAACTTGCGATTTGATACTCCCATCAAGAACCAGGTCTCCCACTTTGGCGATCAGGCCGCCGATAATCGAAGGATCTACCCGACTTTCAAGAAGAATCTTCTTGCCGGTAATTTTTTCGAGCTTTTCCTGGATCTTGCCCTTGAGCTTCTTGTCGATTTCGATAGCAGTCACCACCACTCCTTGGCTGGTGTTGCGCTGGGCATAGACCATGCCTTGGAATACTTCGGCAATGTCGGGGATCACGTCGGCCCGTCTTTTCTGGACTACCAGGCGCAAGAAGTTGACCATTACCGGCGGCGCGGCCATGGCCATTCCCAGTTGCTCGGCCACCTTCTCCCGGACATCGAGCGGGTACTGGGGATTGATCAAGGCCTCCAGCGCCTCCGGCTGGCTGGCAAAAAGGTCAGCCAAGGCGGAAAGGGTCTCGCCATAGGCATCGAGTGCATTCTCCTCCCGGCCGACTGCAAAAAGCGCCTTGGCGTATCGTTTGGCGACAATAGTGTTTTTCACGCTTCAGCCCTCCACCGTGTTGAGGTATTCCTCAATCAGTTTGGCCTGGTCGGCGCCCTGCAGGTTCTTGCTGATAATTCCCTCGGCCATGACCGATGCCTGTTCGGCAACTTCCTCGCGCAGTTTTCGCTTGGCTTCCGCGAATTCATGCTGCACGGCCATTTCGGCCTGCCGTTTGATATCATCGGCGGCGCGATTGGCCTCACCGATGATTCGTTCCTTTTCCAGCTCGCCTTGAGCTTTGGCGGCAGCGATGATCTTCTGCACTTCCTGGTCGAGGGTCGCCAGTTTGCCTTCGTGCTCCTTGTACAACTGCTCGGCCTCTGCTCGGCGGGCCTCCAAATCTTCGAACTGATCCTGGATACCTTGGCGCCGCCCACTCAGCGCGTTGCCGATCGGTTTGGCGAGGAATTTGACCAGGAGAACCATCAAAACGGCGAAATTCATCACCCGCCAGAGGAAGTCCCACAACTTGGCCGGGGTGATGCCCAACAGGGCCTGCCACTCTACAGGCATACCCCCCGGGAACTCTCCACCGGCTTCCGTTGAGGCATACAGCAGGCCGGCCGCCAGCAGGACTCCTGCGAAGGCCAGCAGGAAAATTCCAATCTTCGACCACCGTGACTTATTCTGCATGTTAGAGAGACCTCCCCATCACCTTGCTCGCTATCTCACGCGCAAACCCATCAACTTGCCCCTGCAATTCCTGCCGGATGTTGGCGACCTGCGTCTGGATCTGGGCAAATTGGTCTGTTTTCTTCGCATCGAACTCCTTTCGGACCTCGGCAACCTTCTCAGAGCCGGTCGCCTGGGCATCACCACGAAGCGTCTCTAGCTCGACTTTGGCCTTGTTTCTTGCCTCACGGATCTTTTGATCGAATTCCTCCAAGCGGAGCTTGGCGTTCTTATTGTAGGTTTCGATTTCCTTCTGGAGGTCGGCAATCCTTTTGCTGCGCTGTTCGAGGATCGACCGGACCGGCCGGTATAGCACCGCGTTCATGATAACAATGAGGACCAGAATATTGACAATCTCGATCCACATCGTGATATCGATCGTGATCATGGTCGCACTCCTCTCTATTCCCCGTTTGAGGCCGAATTATCGAATAAAACTGAATGGTCGTTCATAAACAATAGAAGGGGTTTCTAATCCATTCCCGGAGGCCTGTCAACACTTTTATCCCTGCCAGTCAAGCGGACATTAACCAGGATATTCTTAGCAAAATAATGGCGGCTAGTGCAAATAAAAATGATTAAGCAGTCGTTTTTTTACTGAATTCTTCCACAATCCCACCGACGGCGGTGATGGCTTCCGGCAACTTGTCTACCAAAGGGCCGCCGGCCTGTGCCATGTCCGGCCTTCCGCCGCCGCTGCCACCCACGATCGCGGCCACTTCCTTGACGATCTTGCCGGCCTGGTACCGATCGGTGAGATCCTTGCTCACTAAAACCAGCAATGCTGCCTTGCCTTGAGCTACACCACCGAGCACGGCAATGCCGGAGTCCATTTTGTCCCGCACCCGGTCGCCGATTTCCCGCAATGTTTTGGGCGAGTCGATGGGCACTGCGGCGGCGAGCACTTCTACCCCCGCCACTTCCTTAGCCCCGGCCAGAAGCCGGTCGAGATCGGTGAGGCTCAGCCGGGCATTGAGCTGGCTCACTTCCTTCTCCAACTCTTTCTGACGGGCCATGAGCTTATCCACCCGGCTTTCCAGCTCATCAGGTGCGGTCTTGAGCTTATCGGCCAGCGCTTGCAACCTCGCCTCCTGACACTGGAAGCGAGCGAAGGCCTCGGGCCCGGTGACGGCCTCGATACGGCGGATGCCGGCGGCCACGCCGCCCTCGGCGACGATTTTGAACGAGCCGATCTCGCCGGTCGCTCCCACATGTGTCCCCCCGCAGAGCTCGACGCTCCCAGGGCCGATGGAAACCACCCGCACCTGATCACCGTATTTCTCGCCGAACAAGGCGGTGGCACCGTTGCGGATGGCTTCGTCGCGGCCCATGATCTTGGTGGTCACCGCCCGGTTCCCACGGACCTCCTCATTGACCAGGGTCTCGACCCGCTGTTTCTCTTCCGGAGTGAGCGGCGAGAAATGCGTGAAATCGAAGCGCAGACGGTCGGGCTCGACCAGGGATCCCGACTGCTTGACATGGCTGCCGAGCACCCCTTTGAGCGCTGCATGAAGAAGATGGGTGGCGGTATGGTTGTTGGCGATGAGCTGCCTTCGTCCTTCCCGGACCTTGAGCTCCGCTTCTTCACCTGTGGTGAGCTCGCCGGCAATCACTTCCGCATGGTGGAGAATAAGGCCGTCAGCGGACGTGGTGGCACCGATCCGGGCTCGGCCGGCCGGGCCGGCAATTTCGCCCTCGTCGCCTACCTGGCCGCCGGCCTCGGCATAAAAAGGGGATTCCGCGCAGACGATGATTCCCGTCTCCCCCTCTCGAATCGTCTCGACCAACTCTCCGTCCGCATTGAGCAACCCGGTGATCGGTGCCCGGTGCAGCCGCGTGTCATACCCTACAAAGCGGCTTTTATGCTCATTGGCGAGCAAAAGGCGCAGCCCGGGAGGCATTTCCGCCAGCCCGCCCCCTTTCCAGGATTGACGGGAAAGCTGGCGCTGGGTCGCCATCGCTTCATTGAACCCTGCCTCGTCCACAACGAGGCCCTCTTCCAAGGCCATGTCGCGGACGATATCCACTGGGAAGCCATAGGTATCGTAAAGTTTGAAGATGAACTCTCCGGAGACGGCAGGCTCGCCCTCCGCCTTGAGGCGTTCGATCTCTCCCTGGAGCCTCGCCAGGCCGTTGTCCAGAGTTTCCAGGAACCGCTCCTCTTCATGCCGCACCACCTGGGCCAGGAGCTGATCGGCCTCCCGCAGATGTGGATAGACAACGGCCATCTCCTTAACGACCTTCCCGGTGATCGTGGCCAAGAAAGGCCGGTCCAGACCGAGTAGGCGGCCGAAGCGGATGGCCCGCCGCATGATCCGCCGGAGCACGTAGCCCCGGCCCTCGTTCGATGGAAGGACCCCGTCAGCCACCAGAAAGGCGGTGGCCCGGCTATGGTCGGCGATCACCCGCATGGCGGCATCGGTCTTGCGGCCGGCGCCGTATTCGGTGCCTGTCACCCTCCCGATCTCGCCGAGCAGGCCGGCAAACAGGTCGGAATCGTAGTTGCTGTGCTGACCCTGGACTACGGCGGCGATGCGCTCTAAGCCCATGCCGGTGTCGATGCTTGGCTTGGGGAGCGGCGTCAAGGAGCCGTCGGCATCCCGGTTGAACTGCATGAAAACGAGATTCCAAAGTTCGAGGTAGCGGTCGCAGTCGCATCCCGCCTTGCATTCCGGCCGGCCGCAACCTACCGCCGGCCCCTGATCGATGAGGATTTCGGAGCAGGGACCACAGGGACCGGTATCCCCCATAGCCCAGAAGTTGTCTTTTTCTCCGAGCCGGATGATGTGGTCGGCGGGCACATCATCGATCTTCTCCCAGAGGGAGTATGCTTCGTCGTCCTTTTCAAAGACCGAGATCCAGAGTTTTTCCTTGGGCAGGTTGAGGACCACGGTCAAAAACTTCCAGGCGAAGCGAATGGCCTCCTCCTTGAAATAGTCCCCGAAAGAAAAATTGCCGAGCATCTCGAAAAAGGTATGGTGCCGAGCGGTATGGCCCACGTTTTCAAGATCGTTGTGCTTGCCTCCCGCCCGCACGCACCGCTGGCAGGTCGCTGCCCGCACGTAGTTCCGCTTTTCCTCGCCCATGAATACTTTTTTGAACTGCACCATACCGGCATTGGTGAAAAGCAGGGTGGGGTCATCCTGAGGTACGAGCGGCGAGCTCTCTACCACCGTATGGCCTCGCTCGGCAAAGAATTGAAGAAATTTACTGCGTATGTCATTTCCGGTCATTTCGTTGTTCTCAAAAAAGATGGGCTCACAAAACAACTCTTAATCCCGGCGGGCGGGACAGCTGAATAGCAATTTATAAAGTATGGCCTCGCATCAACGCAGATTTTGGCGATGACGTCAAAAAAAGGACTTGCCCGCAGGCAAGTCAAAATTTTCCGGCCCGATTCCGTCAGGAATCGAGCCTTGTGAGTTGAAATCTGGTCGGATCAGCTGGAGGAAGGAGCCTTTTCCTCAACCGGCAGACCGAAGCCCAGTCGCACCTTGTGGTCGATTTCGGAAACCAGTTCCGGGTGCTCCTTGAGGAAGGTCTTGGCATTTTCCCGGCCCTGACCGATTCGCTCACCGTTGTACGAATACCAGGCGCCGCTCTTCTCGACGATATCCTGGGCCACCCCCAAATCAAGGAGATCGCCGACCTTGGAAATCCCCTCGCCGTAAACCACGTCGAATTCTGCCTCTTTAAAGGGCGGCGCTACCTTGTTCTTGACGACCTTCACCCGGGCGCGGTTGCCGACTAGGTCCTGACCGTCCTTGATCGGCGCCAGCTTGCGGATGTCGAGCCGCAGCGAGCTGTAAAATTTAAGGGCATTGCCGCCGGTGGTGGTCTCCGGGTTGCCGAACATGACCCCGATCTTCATCCGAATCTGGTTGATGAAGATCATAGCGGTGTTGGTGCGTTTGAGGGTGCCGGTGAGTTTACGCATGGTCTGAGACATAAGCCGAGCCTGAAGCCCCACATGGGAATCACCGATGTTGCCGTCGATTTCCGCCTTGGGCACCAGGGCGGCCACCGAATCGACCACGATGACATCGACCGCGCCGCTGCGGATAAGGATTTCGGCGATTTCAAGGGCCTGCTCACCATAATCGGGCTGGGAGACGAGCAGATCGTCGGCATTGACCCCCAAACGGCCGGCGTAATTGATATCCAGGGCGTGCTCGGCATCGATAAAGGCGGCCACACCGCCACGCTTCTGGGCCTCAGCGATCACATGCAGGGCCAGAGTGGTCTTGCCGGAGGATTCCGGACCATAGATCTCGGTGACCCGACCCCGGGGCACTCCGCCCACGCCGGTGGCGATGTCCAGGCTCAGGGTGCCGGTGGAAATGACCGGCATCGCCTCAATGCCGCCCTCACCCAAGCGCATGATCGACCCTTTGCCGAACTGCTTCTGGATCTGATCGATGGCCGTATTCAATGTTTTCGCTTTTCCCTCAGCGATGTTCATAAGCGCTGGTCTCCTTCTCGTTTGTGGCGGCTCCCATGCCGCCCTCAGATTCCGGCTTTTTCTTTTATCTTGGTTGGGCATGAAATTCCAGTGTCTTATTCAATAATTTGCGGCGCAGGAGGTCGAGAGCCGTGGCGGCGGAGACGATCTGAATCGGGTTCCGGGCGCCGCGGAACCGGCAGAGAATATCCCGGGGTTCTTCCCCGGAGGCGGCCAAGCCGAAATAAACGGTGCCCACCGGCTTTTCCGGGCTCCCGCCGCCGGGTCCGGCGACGCCGGTCACCGCCAGGGCATAATCAGCCCTGGTCAGTCGACGACAGCCTTCGGCCATGGCCCGGGCGGTTTCGCCGCTCACCGCCCCATAGCGGCGAAGGGTTTCCGGCTCAACCCCCAGCAGCTTTTCCTTGAGGTCGTTGCTGTAGGCCACCACGCCGCCCAGGTAATAGGCGGAGCTGCCCGCGACACGGGTGATGGCATGGCCGATCAGACCGCCCGTGCAGGATTCGGCAGTGGCCACTGTTTGCCGGCGCTCGGCCAGGCACCCACCAATGACGCTTTCCAGGGTCTCGTCGCCGGTGCCGTAAAGGGTATCGCCCAAAGCCCGGCGAATGGCCGCATCGAAGCGGTCGAAAAGGGGACTGGTCTCCTCCGGTGCGTGGTCCTGCGCAGTGAGGCTTACGTGCACTTCCGGAAAAACCGGATAATACCCGATTTTTATCCGGGGGTCATCCTCTTCCAGAGCTGCCAGCCGCCGATTGATCTCGGTTTCACTCAGCCCGAATGCCTTGTAAAGCTGCTGGCGCACCGCCAGGGCCGACCCGCCCTGCCAGGCCGCTAGCTGTGGGATCACTGCCACGGTGAGCAGGTGGCGCATTTCTTCAGGCACACCGGGCAGGAAAAAAATCGGTTTGCCGGCATGGACCAGGACGTGCCCCGCCATCCCGGCATCCGGACTCAATACTTCGGCCCCTTCCGGCAGCCAGGCGAGCTTTTCCAGCTGGCGGGGAATTCCTTCCGTTCCGGAGGCGGCGAATTTTTTGACCTTGGCCAGAATCTCGGGGAAAAACGTGGGAGGCCGATTCAGGGCCGCGGCAACCGCCTCGTTAGTGCGGTCATCCGTGGTGGCCCCCAAACCGCCGGTCACCACCACGAAATCGGCCCGGTCCAGGGCCCGCGCCAACACCTCGGCGATCCTTGCCGGGGAATCGCCGATGGTGGTCATGGCCAAGATTTCGTAACCGGCGGCAAACAAATGACGGGCGGCAAACCCACTGGTGCTGTTCACCACCCGGCCGGAGGTCAGTTCGTCGCCGATGGCGATGATTTCACCGAGCATGGGCGTGATGATAATGATTGGTCATAAAAAGACAAATTGCCTACGGCTCTACAGTGCCCAAAACACCGCCTGCTGTCAACTCTACGAGCCGCACCGGCAGCACCTGATTGACCGTGCTTTCCGAAGCCCGGCAGAAGACCGGCACATAGTTGTCGGTAAACCCCTTATAGAGATTTGTGCGGGTGCGGCGGCCTTCGAGCAACGCTTCCCGCACCCTGCCCAGCTGCCCGGCATAGAAGGCCATCCGTTTGCGGCTGTCGAGCTCCCGAAGAACCGCCACCCGCTTTTCTTTCACCGAACCGGGAACCTGATCGGGAAGACCGGCCGCCACCGTGCCAGGCCTTTTAGAATAAGGAAAGACGTGGAGATAGGTCACCGGCAGCCTTTCCAGCAGCTCCAGGGTCTGGCCGAAGGCCCGCTCATCCTCGCCGGGAAAGCCCACCAGGACATCGATGCCGATCGCCGCCTCAGGCAGCCGGGATCGGCATTCCTGGACGATCTCGGCAAAGACTTCCCGGGTATAGGGTCGGTTCATCTTTCGGAGAATGGCATTGTCCCCGCTCTGGAGCGGAATGTGCAAATGAGGCACAAATTTGCCGGGTCCGGCGAGCAGCCCCAGGATTTCAGGGGTGATCTCCATGGGCTCGAGCGAACTGATCCGATAGCGGAGGCTGTTCTCCTGCTCGGCGAGGTGCTTGAGGAGATCGGTAAAAGACAGAGGCGGGGTGAAATCCTGGCCGTAATGGCCCACGTGGATGCCGGTGATCACCGCCTCTCGATACCCTTCTCGGGCAAAAACCGCTGCCTGGACGAGCGCCTTTTCCAGCGGTAGGCTGCGGCTCCGCCCCCGGGAATAGGGGACGATGCAGTAAGTGCAGAAACGATTGCACCCGTCCTGTACCCGAAGAAAGGCCCGGGTGCGGCCCGCGAAGCGGCGAACCGGCAGGTGGCAAATCTCACGCTTCCGGCCGATATCGCCCATGTACATCTCAAGGTCGCATATCTTTTCGGAAAGGGCGATCTCCACCAGCAGATCCTTGTAACCGTTCCCGACAATGCAAATCGGCCGCTCGCTGAGCTCCACGATCAGCCCGGCCGCGATCTGGGCATAGCAGCCGGTCACCACCATCCTGGCCTCGGGATTGGCGCGCAATGCCCGCCGGATCATTTGCCGGGACTGGGCGCCGCCCTTGGCGGTCACCGCACAGGTATTGACGACGCAGATGTCGGCCGGACCGGATAAAGACACCAGCTCTGCTCCCTTTTCCTGGAAAGCGCTGGCAAAGGCTGCCGATTCGTACTGGTTGACCTTGCAGCCCAGGGTGGTGATGGCCACTCGCGTCTTTCGGTCGTCTGGAGCTCCCATTTTTGTTTTTCCTGATTGCCTCTCGGGAAACAGCCGCTACGCCGCCTCCAAATTCACGGCACCGTTGCACATTTTTTCTCTTCCTCGACCGTGAGGATTTCCCCGCCTCCCAGCACCTGCTCGCCTTTATAGAAAACAACGAACTGCCCAGGAGTGATCGCCCGCTGCGGCTCGGCAAAGATCACGGCCACCTTTCTCTCTTCGATCGCAGCAACTTCCGCCGGAACCGCCTGATGGCGATAGCGGATCTTGACCTCGAGGGTCCGGGGCAGTTGAGGCAGGGCTCCAGCGATCCAGTGGACATCCGCCGTCAACAGGCGCCGCTGAAACAGCCCTTCTTCCTTGCCGACGATCAATTGATTCCGGCCGGGATCGATCCCCACGACATAATAAGGGGTGGAATCCGGAATACCCAATCCCCGACGCTGGCCGATAGTGAAACGGTGGATGCCGTCATGAGTGCCGATGACCTTCCCGTCTCGGTCGATGATCTTCCCCGCAGCCGGGGTGCAACCGCCGCTCTCCAGAAAGTCGGCCACCGTAGTTCCCTGCAGAAAACAGATATCCTGACTTTCCGGACTGTGCAGTTCCTTAATGCCGAAATCATCGGCCAGCTCCCGAACCTCCTCTTTGGTCCAATCTCCCAGGGGAAAGAGAAGGCGGGCCAGCTGCTCCTGACCGAGACGGCAGAGAAAATAGGACTGGTCCTTTAGCCGGTCCCTGCCTTTCCACAGCTGAAAAAGACCGCTTTCACCCAGGCGGATGCGGGCATAATGGCCGGTGGCCAAACGAGAGCCGGGGGTACCTTCGGAAATTCGCCCAAGCAAAACGCCGCATTTGATGGTACGATTGCAGACTACACAAGGGTTCGGCGTCTTGCCACCTCGGTAGCCCGCGCGAAAATAGGCAAGCACATGGCGTGCGAAGTCCTCCCGCACATCGACAACTTCCAGCGGGATGTCAAGATGATCGGCTATCCGCTGCACCCGGCCGACCTGATGATCGAGGTCGGGCTGGCCGAAAGCCATGAATACCCCGCGCACCTCATGGCCTTGCCGCTTGAGCAAGGCGGCGGTGACCGAGCTGTCCACGCCGCCGCTCATGGCGACGGCAATCGTGGTCTGGCTGGACATTTTCAAAGAAGATGATTTAATTATTCGGCTGCACCTCTACTCCGTTCGGGACCGGCAACCGACGATCCGGACGTTTCCTGATTATACCCGGATCAAGCAAACATTCCATGAGCAAAATGACCTCGTCCCGTCCCCGGCCCGAGCTGCTGGCTCCGGCAGGCAGCTTCGAGAAACTGGTCACTGCTATCCATTATGGGGCGGATGCGATTTACTTGGGCGGCAAACATTTCAGCCTGCGCGCCCGGGCCGCCAATTTCAGCGAGGGGGCGTTGCGGGAGGCAGTGGTCTACGCCCATGGCTGTGGGGTGAAAGTCTACATCACGGTTAACATTTTCGCCCACCAGAAAGATTTCGATCAGCTTGCCAGCTACCTTTCTTTCCTCGACGAGATCGGGGCGGATGCCCTCATCGTCTCCGACCCTGGTGTTCTGCAGGTTGCCCGCCGGGTGGTCCCCCGGATGCCGATTCACCTGAGTACCCAGGCCAATGTCACCAATCTCGAAAGTGCCCGTTTCTGGCAGGAGCAAGGGGTCTCCCGCCTCAATTTAGCCCGGGAGCTTTCGCTTCAGGAGATCGCGGCCATCAGTGCAAAGGTGGCCGCCGACATCGAGGTTTTTGTGCACGGGGCGCTGTGCATCTCTTACTCGGGCCGTTGCCTGCTCAGCCATTACCTCACCGGCCGCAGCGCCAACCGGGGGGATTGCGCCCACCCTTGCCGCTACCGCTACGCGCTTCTCGAAGAGAAACGGCCCGGTCAGTACTTTCCGGTGGAGGAAAACGACCGAGGCACGTATCTCTTCAATTCGAAAGACCTCTGCCTGCTGGCCCGGCTGCCGGAACTGCTCGCCGCTGGGGTGGACAGCCTGAAAATCGAAGGAAGAATGAAAGGAATCTATTACGTAGGCGGAGTAGTGCGCGTCTACCGGGCCGCCCTCGATTACCTGGCTGAGGCTTTAGAGATCGATCCGGTGTATTTCCCGACCGCCTTCCTGGATGAACTGGCCACGGTGGGCACCCGCAGCTGGACCGAAAATTTCATCGATGGCCCACCCGGCGCCCAGGGCCTGCTCTACGACTCGCCGCGGGCAGCTCAGGACTACGTGCCCCTGGGGGTGGTCCGGGACCATGGCCCGGAACCGCTGGTGGAGGTCCGCCACCCCGTCCGCCTTGGTGACCGGTTCGACTACCTGGGCCAGAGGCTCGCCTCCTCCACCCATACCGTCGCTCACATGAAAAATCCGATGACCGGTCTGGCCGTTGAACAGGCCCATCCCGGTGATCGGATTCTTCTGACCGCCTCGCCCTCCGCCGCGGGCTGGGAGATCCATGCCCTTCTACGGAAGGCGGTCGGCTAATTTTTCAGCCCCCCGGCCGGGAGGCGCTTCTTACTTTCAACCGCCGCCAATCTTGCAGGCGGCCCCCTCCCCGCTGCTCGCGGTGCTCGTGGAGGACGGGCCCAGCACGTGCTGCCGGGAAACCTTCACCCGGATCTTGTCGGCGATCTCCAGGGTCACCACCGTGTCGGTCAGGCCGGTGATCACCCCGAGAAGTCCGCCATTGGTCAC
>JARRJE010000009.1:33928-37071 GCA_037379765.1 Deltaproteobacteria bacterium | reverse complement strand
CCGGCCGTAGTTTCACCTACGGCTATCACCGCCTGAGCAACATCAAGGAGTGGAAAGCCTTTCCGGTCAAATACCGAGGCCGCCAATATTGCGCTGATTGTCACGATGACAAGGCTGCCTCTCTGACCCACTCCAAACACCGGAATATCCAGTGCGAGAACTGCCACGGGCCTGCCTTCGGCCATCCGGACAACCCGGAAAAGCTGACCATCGACCGGAGCCGGGAACTTTGCCTGCGCTGTCATACGCTGCTGCCTTACCCCACCAGCCAAAGGGACCAAATAGAAGGAATCGATCCAGCGAAGCACAATCCGGAAGCGACTTGCAGCGAGTGTCATAATCCCCACCTGCCTGATATGGAGGCGCAGTAATGCGATATTCACGAAGAAAATTCTTACGCACCACCGTGGCCGGTGTATTGGGCGCGAGCCTGCCTTTAAATGCCTTCAAATTTCTGAGTCCGGCCCAAGCGAAAGCCTTAACAACGGGAGATGAGGCGGTCAGATGGGGTTTTCTGGTGGATACCCGCAAATGCGTCGGCTGCGGGTTCTGTGTGAAGGCGTGCAAGAAGGAAAATGAGATCCCTTATGATGCCCCGGTGACGCGGACTTGGGTGGAGCGATATGTGGTAACCGAGGATGGCAAAACCCATATCGACTCGCCTAAGGGAGGACGGGACGGATTCACTTCTTCGAAAATCCGTGGTCAGGAAATGGATCCGGCGAGCATTACCAAAGCGTTTTTCGTCCCTAAACTTTGCAATCAGTGCGACAATCCGCCCTGCGTACAAGTCTGTCCGGTCGGAGCTTCCTATCAGACCAAAGACGGCGTGGTGCTGGTCGACCGCTCTTGGTGCATCGGCTGCGGTTACTGCATCATGGCCTGCCCATACGGCGTCAGGTTTTTCCATCCGGTTTACAAGGTGGCGGACAAATGCACCTTCTGCTATCACCGCATCAGCAAGGGGCTGAAGACGGCCTGTGTCCAGGCCTGTCCCTTCGGCGCGCGCCAGATCGGCAATTTGAAAGATCCCAATGATCCGGTGACCAAAGTGGTCATGAATGAGCGAGTCGCCGTTCTCAAAGACGAGTACGGCACCAAGCCCCAAGTCTTTTATCTCGGCCTGGACGAGGAAGTGAGGTAAACACCATGCATAACGTGATCGCAGACCAGGCCATGTGGGCCTGGACGACCAAGGACCTGTTCGTTTATCCCAACGAGTTCATCGTGTGGAGCATCCAGATTGTGCTGTATCCTTACATGACCGGTCTGGTGGCAGGCGCCTTCGTGCTCTCCTCGCTCTACCACGTTTTCGGCCAGAAGGACCTTAAGGATATCGCCAGGTTCTCCCTGGTCTTTTCCCTGGCCCTGCTCCCTGTGGCGGCTATGCCCCTGCTGCTCCATCTGCAGCAGCCGTTGCGGGCTTTCAATCCCTTGATGACACCCCATTTCACCTCGGCCATTTCGGCCTTCGGCATCGTGTTCTCTACGTACGGCATTATCGTGGCCAGTGAGATCTGGTTTGTCTACCGTAAGTATATCGTCGAGCAGGTCCACGCCTTGAAAGGCCAACCCGGTTTGGCAACCCGGGCCAAAAGGTTCCTCTATCGCATCCTGACCCTGGGTGCTTATGATCTGAGCGACAAAGCCCTGGCTCAGGACAAGAGGGCAGTGAAGATCCTGGCCGGAGTAGGTATTCCGGTGGCATGCTTTCTACATGGATATGCGGGGTTCATTTTCGGTTCGGTCAAGGCCAATGCTCTGTGGATGTCGCCTCTCATGCCGGTCATCTTCATCATGTCGGCGATTGTTTCCGGTATCGCCCTCAGTATGCTGACCTATATCGTTATCATGGAATGGCGGAAGTTCCGGAGCCGACACGCGGTCCGCAAAAGCGGAGCCTCGGAAGCGGCAGCCATCGGCGGAGTCGAAAAGGAACTGATCGGCAAAACCACAAGGTATCTGATCGGCTTCATGATCGCCGCCATCAGCCTCGAGATGCTCGACCTTATCTTCAGAGGTTATACCGCCATGAAGTCGTGGGATATCCTGCGAGAGGTCATGTACGGCAAAGATTTCGTCAACATCTTCATCCTCCAGTACGGGTTTGGCAACCTGCTGCCCTTCGTGCTGCTCCTCCTCCCCCGGCGTACCATCCGGCGGACCGCAGTGGCCCTTGTTCTGGTGCTGTATGGAGTGTTTATGATGCGGTGGAACGTCGTGATCGGTGGCCAAGCCTTTTCTCTTTCTTTTGCCGGGTACATGCATTACCACCTGCCGATCATTCCCCACAGCTGGGAGACCTTTAAGGAAGGGCTGTTTGGCGGGCTGATGGTAGGGGTCACACCTTTTGTTCTGTTCTGGGCGCTCAACAAGATTTTGCCCTCCTTAAACCAGAAGCCAGCTGCGATTTCCGAGGCATCCGGCGAGCAAACCGTGCAGGCGGCCAACTACAACTAAAATTTTCTCATTTTTCATCCGGCCCTCTCCTCCGAGAGGGTCGGGGTTGAATCAACTCCGAAGCAGATCAAACTGCAAAAATCCTGATCGAGCGGCAAATGTATAACCAGTTTACCGCTCGATCAGGTCAATCTGGTTCTCGTTCTTCACTAGGGCACAAATTGCCGCGGATATCGCGAAAGTAACCGAAAGTTAAAAAGCTGGATTTTCAATTTGAAACAAAACAAAAGGTAACCAACCGGTTACAATAGCAATTGACACATTAAAATAATATTTTAATTGCAAACAGCTGCTCCTTTTCTCTTTCCTTTATCGCCTAGATGCATTAAGATCACCCCCCTACATGTCGCCAGATCCTCTTTTTCAGATAGAAGCCCAGTTTTGAAGCGCAGAAATTAGGTCTTTCGCTTCTGTCTTCCTTTTTTGTCTGAGGCTTCAAGTCGATGCGATTAGGGTTTGGTTCTATCTTCCTTCGAAGAGACCAAGCATGAAATCATGAAGGTTCACCACTTTGCCTTAGGCTATTGACATATTATAGGAATTACTGTGATTTCAAAAATCTATTACGCAACGGAGGCTTGTTTTGGCAACAGTTAAGGAAGTGGTTAAAACATTCACGAAAGGGATCTCCGCAAGTAAAGTCTCCCTAATCGGGGCAGTCATGACCACCGTCACCTTCCCCG
>JARRJE010000009.1:31461-33900 GCA_037379765.1 Deltaproteobacteria bacterium | reverse complement strand
TTCGATTTGCAGGGATTGGTGGGTAATCCCTATTTCGGGTTCTTCACCTATATGATCCTGGGGCCCATGTTCATTACGGGCCTGGTCCTGGTTTTCCTAGGGCTCTTCTTTTTTAAGGGCAAGGAAGAGATCGAATTCTTCACCTTCGACTACCTCAAAAAGCAGTTTTCGGCCCCATCCCGCTTCGTTCGTTTTCGGAAGATGGTCGTCCTGGTTTCTTTTCTGACGGTTATTAACGTCTTCGTGGTAAGCCTCGTTGCTTATAATGGGTACCATTTCACTGAATCGCCCACCTTCTGCGGCAAGCTCTGCCATTCGGTCATGACGCCCGAATACACCGCCTACCAGAATTCCCCCCATTCGCGGGTTCCCTGTGTTGAGTGCCACATCGGCGCCGGAGCCACCTGGTTCGTCAAGTCGAAGATTTCCGGCATGAAGCAGCTTTACGCTGTTGCTTTCAATACTTATGAGCGGCCGATCGAGACGCCGGTGCTCAGTCTCCGTCCCGCTCGAGCCACATGCGAAGAATGCCACCGGCCCGAACTTTTCCAGGGCGACAAGCTTCTGGTGAAAAACAAGTTCCTTCCTGATGAGAAAAATACCCACGTACAGACCGTGCTACTCATGAAGGTGGGTTCGGGAGGTTTCAGGGGACAGAAGGCCCAAGGCATCCACTGGCACGTAGCGCCCGGGAACGAGATCACCTATAAGCACGCCGACCGGGAACGCCAAGATATTACCGAGGTGACCCTCAAGAAAGAGGATGGCACCGATGTTGTTTTCAAGGGCGGCAATGACGCTTCGGAAGCCAAAGAGGGAGACAACCAGGGAAGCACCCGGGTTATGGACTGTATTGACTGCCATAATCGCCCCACCCACATCTATCTGCCCCCGGGCGAGGCCCTTGACCAGAAACTGCTGACCGGAAAAATTCCGACCGAACTGCCGTTCATCAAACGCCAGGCACTGCAAGCGGTAACCCGGGAGTATGACACCAAAGAAAAGGCCAAAAACGGTATCGCCACCGAGTTAACCGATTGGTACAAGAAAAATTATCCCGATCTGGTGGAGAAAAAACCCTCTCTGCTGACTCAGGCAATCAGCGGCGCCCAGGAAGCGTATGCGGAAAACGTCTTCCCTGCGATGCACATCGGCTGGAATACCTATAAGAACAACATCGGCCACGACGGTGAGAATTTCACGGGTGGCTGCGCTCGCTGCCATGACGGCTCCCATGAATCTGCCTCCGGTGAGACGATCCCCATGGACTGCAATACTTGCCATGTCATCCTCGCCGAAGAACAGCCCCACCCCGAGATTCTCAAGACGTTGAACGGGATGTGATTCAATAAACCGAAAGAGGGCTGCCATATGAATAACGGCAGCCCTCTCCTTAGCAGAAATAGTATTCCACAAGATTGTTTTTTACTGGTCTTTTGGAAATTATAATTTATAATTAAAATCAAATAACCGCCCGAGAACGAAAATTCTGTTCCCGAGGTGTGTCCCTCATCCCTGCAGCGTTTTTGCCCGGCTTTCTGCCCCTGGGCAGGAACTGCAATGCTGGTCTTATTAGATAGCCCCTTGAAACGGGACGCTGACGCGAATCAAAACAATTGGCACGCTGCCATCGCAAAGAGTTGCCTTAAAAGAGTTTGCAATTCTCTCGGCAACTTCGAGACGCGCCGGGAACTCAGCGTGGGTGGACGCGTGACACTGGCGCCCTTTCCCTCCTCAGCGGTCTGGTTGCCGTCTTTGATCCAACTCGAACGAGGGATTTGGGCTTCATCTTCTTTGGGTTGTAAACGCAAAGAAAATGAATGAAACAAAAACGATTCGCCGGATCGGTTACTTATCGAGTCCGGCTCTAGAGGCTCCGATATAGAGGAAAGAACCGCAGCCTCTTTCTTTAGGCAAAATCATCAGAAGGAGATTTTCATGTCCGTCGACAGCAGCATGCCGATTTATCCCATCAGTGTGGCCGCTAAACTCCTTTCCGTGCATCCCCGGACACTGCGCATCTATGAGGAGGAAGGCCTGATTAAACCATCACGGCAAGGCAACAAACGCTATTTCTCGAATGATGATATAGAATGGATTCGCTGTCTGCGAATGCTGATCCATGAAAGGGGCATCAGCATTCCTGGCATCAAGATGCTGCTCGAGCTCACACCTTGCTGGGAGATCACCAAATGTCCCGAGGAGAAACGGAATGAGTGCTTCGCTTACAAGGATCGTTCCATTCCTTGCTGGGAGTGGGACAAGTCTCCCAGTGCCATGCAGAAGTGTGAGAAATGTGGAGCCTATATCAAGGCAATGAAAGCCGCCGAGAAGGAAGCCAGGAAAGAGGCCGGGCAGATGGCCGACCCGGAAACACCTGTCCGCAAGGCCAACCCATAGTTCTATACCTTACCTCACTTGATAACGCCCCGCCTTCGA
>JARRJE010000009.1:0-31429 GCA_037379765.1 Deltaproteobacteria bacterium | reverse complement strand
TTTTCCTCTCCTACCGGATAACTATCGGACCAAATTGAGCTCGGCAGCGCTCATACGAAGACGCCGAGTTCAGCTTTCGCCGCCCAGCAACCGATAAAGAAGGAGGTGATAGGAAGTGAGCGTCACGAAGACCACGAGAAGGAAAAGCGACACGCCGAGTGCCATTTTCTGGAAGTTGGGAACGGAGGCAGCCAGCCCGGGGCGATGGCGGAGCGGATCGATCATAGCCCCGGCCATTCCGAAGAAGGCAGCGGGCAGCAGCGTTCCGTACAAGGCAAAACCAATATAACTGTACTCGGGTTTGAGGATGCAGAAAGGACAATGATGAAACGGCATGGCGTAGATGTAGGAAGAAAACACGGCGATGACCGCCACTAGGGACAGACCTAGGAACCAGGCCCAGGCACCGGCATAAAGCCAGGCAAGGGACGCCTGCCAGCGTTTGTGCAAGAAGAGGCCGAGGGCGGCCAGTCCGGTGGCGGTGCCATAAAAGGATTGAAGCACGGAGGCCTGGCTGAAGCTGCCCAAAAGATTGTGGCCGTCGCTTGCTGTTTTGCTGAACACCACAGCGCAACAGGAAGTGACGATGTCCGGCTTGAGATGGGCAATATAGAGAGACTGGAGGGAAATATCGCCGACAAGCAACGGCAGCAGCAGGACGAGATAGCCATATTTCAGCCGGACGAGGGGATAACTTTCCGAGCTGATGTCAAGCCGATGAAGAACGATCCAGAAACCGTACACAAACACCCCGGCTAGCTTGATCAGCAGGGTCGGCATGCCGTAGGCGTTGGCCTTCAGGGCACCAGTGGCGCACATCGCCCCGGTGAGAAAGCTGCAGAAGTGATTGGCGGCCAGGGCGAAGAGCACGAGCGAGATGATCTGAAAGCCCAGGCCATACTCCACCAAGGTTGAGGCCAGCCAGGTTTCGCTCTCCAGCCCGATCTGCCGAGTATCGTCGCTGGCCGGGTCCCAGAAGCGCAGGACTCGGACTGCGGTTCTTGCCGCAATCGCGGTTAGAATGAAGACAATGGCACTGCAAAGGGTAAGAGCGAGGCTCCAGGAATTAAGAAACATGGTAACCGTTATCCGGGAACAGAAACGCCTGTGACCACTTACGCATGTAGGCGCCCGTCTCGAATATCGACGATCCGTTCCACGGCCGAGTTCTCGGTCACTAGCGGATCGTGCGAAGTGATGACGATGGTTTTCCCAACCTCCTTCAGGCCGGAAATAATCTTCATGAACTCCTCGCTCAGGCGGGTATCCAGGTGGGCAGTCGGCTCATCGGCCAGGATAATGGGTGGGTCATTGATTAAAGCCCGGGCAATGGCTACTCGCTGCAGCTCGCCGCCGGAAATCTGGTTGGCCGCAAAATTTCTGCGATGAGCGATGGCGAACTGTTCGAGCAGCCGCAGCCCCCGCTTACGGCGCTCACGCGGAGAGATCCCTACGGGGAGAAGCGGCAGGGTGACGTTATCGAGTACGTTCAGCTCTGGCAGGATGTTGAACTGCTGGAAAATGAACCCGATGAACTGCCGCCGATGCATGGTGAGAAACCGGTCAGGAAGCCGGGATAGCAGTTTGCCGGCGATAGTCGCCCGCCCGCTGGTCGGCGGAAAGACACAACCAATGACGGCAAGCAGGGTACTCTTGCCCGAGCCGCTCGCGCCCCGAAGACACATGAGGGAGCCAGAAGGGATGGTCAGGTTGATCCGGTCCAGGGCCTTCACCTCATTGGCCTGTCCCTGGTTGTAGATCTTGGTCACATCCTGCAACTCGATCAACATGATTGTTCACTCAACGGATCGCCGAGTCGGCAGGCACGGTAGCCGCCCGCCAAGCCGGAATGATGGTGGCGGCAAGATAAGGCAGCACCGTAAAAGCAAAGATGAGCAGGAAATCGGCCAGAGCCAGATCCGGCACCAAGTGAAGGGAGGTAGAGATCACCGACCAGCCCATCATGACCGGCCTGAAGAGCGCGGCCCCGAACTTGACTACATGGATCCAGGCCAGGGTGCAGCCCACGGCAAAGGCCAAGGCCGAGACTAATAATCCCTCCCAGAAGCGCACAGTCAGTACGTCGGCGGTCTCCCAGCCCAGGATTTTCAGAATGGAGATCTCCCGACGTTCCTCGGGAGAAAGACCCGAAGCCTTGTCCCAGGCAAAGATGGTAAAAGCGGCCAGGGCCGTTAGCAGACAGACTGAGCCAAAGCCGCTCCGCCATCCAAAGACCACCTGGTAGGTCTTTTGGATCTGGGGTCGGGTGAGCACCCGAGTGTCCGGCAGCCGCTTGGCGATCTTGCCGGCAATAGTCTGGATCTCCGCCGGATTGGCGACGTAAACGCAGAAATCGGTGACCATCCCGGCTGGGATCCTAAACAGATCACGGGCGTCGGCCATGGTGGTGACGATCAGATCATCGGTCAGCAGATTGGTTCCGGGAGCGAACACCCCGCTGATTCCGAACGGCTTAAGCGTCAGATCGGGCCGGAATAGGGAGAAGTTCCGCCGGTCGGCCAAGTTCATGGTTTTAACCACCCCCTGCCCCACCACCGCCTTCCCTTTTTGCCCGGCGGTAAAGAATCGGCCCTTGGCCAGGGTGAGCCCGAGGGCCTTCCCCGATGGCATGGCCGCGGGATCGAGCCCTATCACAGTATAATTGGCCCTGTTGGGCTCGACGAAGTGATAACCCCAGATCCGCGGCACGATCCTCCGGATGCCGAAGATGGCCTTGAGCTTTTCCCCATAGGCGAGCGGAATCGATGCCTGACGTCCCGCCGAAATCCGCTGAACCGTGATCTCGGGTGCCTTGGCCAGCATGCTCGACGCCGCTTGGTTCAGAGCCGTGGTGGTCATCTGAAAGGAGGCGAGCAGGAAGATCGCGGCGGCGAACACCAGCATGACGCTGAGGTTCTTGAGACGTCGCCGCCAGACGGAGGAAAGAGCATAATCAAGAATATTGAGTTGTCTTTCCAGAGTGGTCTTGAACATGATTATCTATTCTGAAGGCTGAAGCGCAGGTAAGGAGGGGGCGCCCAGAACGAACCAGAGGGGAAGTGCTCCACGGCTCCAGGATAGTCCATGAACGGCACTACCCGGTCGGAGGCCGCCGGATGACGGGTATACCGAGCCTCGGTGGCGATGCACAGATCACTGAGACCCAAGCCGGCGGTGACGATATTGAGCATCGGCTGTCTGGCGTGCTGTTCGACCCGGTGACGGCGACCGTTCAATGCCAGCCCGATGTCCGTCAGAGTCAGGATTACCACAACGATGAGAAGAATAACAGAAGGTCGCATAAAGGGCGAATCGTCAAGGGGTCGAATTGCGAACTTAAACCTGAGGCCGTCTGCCTGAAACTACCTTCACTGGTGGTACGGTGGATACTGATCCACATTCATGTCACTAACGCCCCTTCATCATGTGGCCGCTGCGCATGGCTTGCACCTGTTCTGGCGTAATCTCCTGAAAAGTCAAGATTTGTTTGCCCTTATGATCTTTCATGAAAGCCTCGGCCGCTTCCTTGGAGGCAAAGGGAATGAATTCATGGCCCATGGGTCCATTCACGTCGCTGCCGGTGACGTAAATGGCCTTTCGGCCATCCAACCAATTAAGCGAATAATAATCCTTCACCCAGATCTCTTGAAAGGACCCTTGTGTCTGCGAGTCGAACTGATCCGTGTTAAAATAATAGGTCAACATGTCTTTGGGACCATCGAACCACTTGATAGTGCCGTCGGTATGCCGTACCTGGCTGAACCAATTGGGATACTTGGCAATAAACATCCCGCAGACGGCACAACGGCTGTCAGCTGGCGGCTGGTCCACCGGCGCGGCTTGGATTCCAGACGCGAGTGCCAACAGAAAGACCAGAATTCCTGCTACGGCATATCGAAAGGACATATGCATACACCTCTTTTTTCATTCGTTTTTTCCCGGGCGCGTCCATCTGCAGCAGAAGACACCTGATCCAAATGCCTGTGCATGGGAGGAAGGCAAAAGCGAAGAGGTCTCCGGAACCAGCTGTGGCTTTCGATGAAGATCTCAAGAATTTAGCCAAAGGCTCCGTGCTCCTGCAAGAAGAAAAATCGACACGCCTTGCCCGAAAAATTTTCCCTTGACAAGGGACTACCACATCGTGGTACTCTTTGGCGAGAAATTTCGTGCATCATTAGAGGAATATAAAAAGATGAATCAAGACGAGTTTTTACACGCCCGCCAAACGTTGAAGAAAACACAGAAACAGTTGGCGGAGCTCCTGGGAACTTCCATCAAGGCAGTCCACAGTTACGAACAGGGCTGGCGGAAGATTCCCAATTATATTGAGAGGCAGATCTTTTTCCTGCTTTCCCGGAAACAGGGTCTCAAACAAGCAGCAGAACCATGCTGGGTCGTCAAGAAATGCCCGCCGGAGAGGAAAGAGCGGTGCCCGGCCTGGGAATTTCAAGCGGGCAAGCTCTGCTGGTTTATCAACGGTACGATCTGCGAATGCAGCCCAAAGGAAAATTGGAAGGAAAAAATGGAAATCTGTCGGGAATGCGAGGTCCTGAAGAAAACCGTCCCATGACCTGACCCCTGAACCGGAGCCTTGAATAGATCCTTTCAAGCTCGCCCACCGATGGTTTCGCCTTGCCGCCGAGGAGCAATTCCTCGCTTTTACTTCTGTCCCGGCTTCGGTTACGGAGCACCTCCCTCAGAGAAGTATTTACCGAGCAACTCCTGCAGCTCGTCCTTGCTGACCCCACCGAGCATGACAGCCGCGATCCGATGGTCGGGATTGAGGATGATCGTCTGCGGTACGATCTTGACATGGTATTTCTCAGCAATGGCGCCGCCGCCGGCAACCACCGGGAAGCCGATATCCAAATCCTTCACGAACTTCCGCACCTCGGCCACAGTGGCTTCGGAATTGATATAGATGACCCCCAGCCCTTTTTCCCGGTAGTGATCGAAGTAGCGGTTAAAGATCGGCGTATCAGCTCGGCAGAACTTGCATTCGGTCGACCAGAAACGGAGGATGACCGGATTTCCTTCAAAGCTGGCCAAAGAAATGGATCTGCCGTCCAAGCTGGTGGCGGAGAAGTGTGGGGCAGGATCGCCGATTTTAAGTTGTTTTTCTCCTCGGCTGCAGCCACCGGCCAGAAAACCTGCGATCAAAAGAATGCCGATCAACGGCAGAATCGCTTTCGGGGTCAACAGACGCATGGGATTCTCCTTCCTCCCGTCCTGATGCATGAAGAGGACAGCATTGTTCTGAAAAGGGGGGCACCGGGGCTAATTGAATTGACGCAATATTTAAATAGCCAGAAGAACTCTTTGCAAGAAAAAAACCCCATTCTCTAATGCAGCATTTAACGGCCTTTCGAACAACCCAACTTAACTGGTCGAAGGCTTTATCCAAAAATTGTATAAAAGTCCGCCTCGAATACCCTTCGAACTCTCCATTTTGTTATCTACTTTATTAAAATAATTAGTAAAATTTAATTCCTCTTTTTTCGTTGACATAATCAAATCAATGATATACTTTCAAAATACGAATGTACCACACTGTGGTAGTGGCAGCCTCGCCACGCTTCAGTAGCATTCGGGTTTCATCTATTATCTCTTATCTCTCTCCTGACGGCGCGGATCGAAAAACGGTCCGCGCCACTTTTTTGAGTGGCTCCAGTTTGCTTTAGCGATGTCTCCTATTCTTTCCGATTGTAAAATACCGTTTGAATCTATTTCGAAAAATTTCATATTTCAGCATCTTCTCAACGTGGTAAGATCCACATTACCCAAAAACCATTGGGCACGGAGTTCACCCCTGGAGCACATGTTATGTTGGACCGCCGGAAACTTGCCGTTATCCATATCGTCAAGAAAGAGCTTGGTCTCACCGATGAAGCCTATCGGCACGCCCTGGAGCAGATCACTGGCGCTCATTCCGCCAGAGAGCTCGACGAGACCGGGTTCCGCAAGTTGATGCGGGCATTCGCCCGGAGCCGTTACTACCGACAGCATTCTAACGGGATCACTTTCCGGCAGAAACATTATATCCAGCATTTAATCGAAGCCCTCGACTGGAACGAGAACCACTTTCGGAACTTTCTCAAGAAGTATTACAAAACCAGCGATCTCGAATCCCTGACCAAAAGGGATGCCAGCAAGGTGATCAACTCACTTAAGCAGATCGACAAACACCACCACCAAGTCAGCTAACATTCCTCCTTTACAGTGGGAGGCCGTCGACGTGTTTTTACCAAGCTGCCGCCGTATCGTGATGTCGTTTTTCGTTCGCCCGAACCGAGGATGATAATGTCTGTTTCGGTGGCGGAATTTGCCTGCAACGCCTATATTAACAGTCGGCCGCATCGGGAAAAAAGCCATCGTTGAAAACCAACTGCCGCTCAGCTCACGGTCAGCACAGCGACGATTCAGGAAGGCACACGTGGAATCTTTTGCAGAGCTTCTTGAAAAATCGACCCTCATCCATGGCCACATCTGCGCGGGGCAGGTGATCGGAGTAAGGATGGCCATGATCGGTCTGCGCGAGATCGGCATCGACGATCCCCGGCGACAGCGAAAAGAATTCTACCTGTTGGTGGAGATCGATCGGTGCGCTACCGACGCCATCCAGACCGTCACCGGCTGCAGCCTGGGCAAACGTTCACTCAAGTGGCTCGATTACGGGATCATGGCCGCAACCTTTGTTAATTTACGCAGCGGCCGAGCGGTGCGGGTTACCGCCCGCGAGGAAGCCCGAGTAACTGCCAATGCCTATTGCCCCGAAATCGAGGACAAGTACAAACGGCAGCTCGAGGCCTACCGAATTATGCCCGAAAAGGAGCTGTTCAAGATCGAGCCGGTCGCCGTGGATATCCCTGACTGCGATCTGCCGGGTCGTCCTCTGCGCCGGGTGCAGTGCCAGGAATGTGGCGACTGGGTCCAGGATTGCCGGGAAGTGGAGGTAGACAGCCGCATCCTTTGCCGGCCCTGCGCCCATGGCCGCTATTACCGGCAGATTTGAAAAGACTTCAACGGTCAACCCTCGGCGTCAGAAATACCCAGCCTAGTCCATGGTTCATCACAGGTCATGCCGAAAAATTTTCGCTTACTCAACCTTTGCTTTCGTTGAAGGCTGAGGAGCTGAACGCTTCGATTTCCGAGGTAAAGAGATGAGTAAAATGATGCCGGTCGAGCAGGCGGTGGGCATGGTCTTGCCCCATGACATCACCGAAATCCGCCGCGACGAGTTCAAGGGTCGGGCCTTCAAAAAGGGCCATATCATTAGGCCGGAGGATATTGAACACTTGAAACGGCTGGGCAAGGAGCATATCTACGTGCTTGAACTGGGGCCGGATGACATCCACGAAAACGATGCCGCCCTGATGCTGGCCGAGGCGCTGGCCGGGCCCGGCATCAACATCTCCGGCGAGCCGGTGGAAGGCAAGCTCAACCTGCTGGCGGCTATCGAAGGCCTGCTGAAGATCGACACCGAGGCTCTTTACCGCTTCAATCTGCTGGGAGAGGTGGTGGCCGCGACGCTCCACAACAACACCATGGTGAAAATTGGGGAACAGGTCGCCGCCACCCGCTTGATCCCGCTCATCGGCAAGCGGCGGCTGGTTGAGGAGGCGGCCGCCATTGCAAGCGGCAGCGGCCGAACCGTGCAGGTCAAACCCCTGCGCCGTGCCCGGACCGGCCTGGTGATCACCGGCAATGAGGTTTACCATGGCCGGATCAAAGATGCTTTCGAGCCTGTCTTGCGGCGAAAGCTGGAGGAGATGGGCAGTGAGGTCTGGGAAGTTCGCTTCGCCCCGGACGATGGTCCTGCCATCGCGGCAGAGATCAAAAGCTGCCTGGAAACAGACGCCGATCTTATCGTCACAAGCGGCGGCATGTCGGTGGACCCGGACGACGTTACTCGGGCAGGCATCCGGATGGCTGGGGCAGAAGAAATCGTCTATGGGACCCCGGTGCTGCCGGGAGCCATGTTTCTGGTCGGTTTTTATGGTGAAGTGCCGGTGTTGGGGGTACCTGCCTGCGGCATGTTCCACCGGATTACCGTCCTTGATCTGCTTCTGCCGCGCATTCTGGCCGGCGAACGAATCACCCGGGAGGATCTGGCCCGGATGGGCCACGGCGGCCTGTGCCGACAGTGCCAAACCTGCCGCTACCCCATCTGCGGTTTTGGCAAGTGATGCTGAGGATTTGCCAAAAATCCTATCACCAGCGGTGACCCCATGCGTGAAATTTCAACAGACCCGTATGGATGCCTTTCGCTTTCGCGACCTCTAGTACTTTTTCTATCGTGCTTCTTGCCGAACTACCTCGATATCGATCTTTTCACTCGTGTAATCAGCCCACGATCCGCAGAATGGCCAAATCACCTTCGATCCATCCTCCATTTTCTTTACGGATGCCGGTACGCTGGCGCCATTCGACGGCAAACCCGTTTTCATTCGCCACTTCCTTTACGTAGGCCCAGGAATGGGCAAAACGGCCGCTCCGCCGCAACTTCCACTCCCCTCCTCGGCAAGCCTCGGTGGAGAAGGCGAAAGTACCTCCCGACAAAGCTCTGTTCCTGATCGCCGCAAAGAGCGGCCTCAGGTCGCCTTGGTAGGCCAGTACGTCTGCGGCTACGAACAGGTCGAAGCGCTCTTCGGTCTCATTCAGAAATTGCACCGCATCCCCATGATCCAGGGCGTCGTATATTCCCTTTTCTCTCGCTTGCACGAGAATGCATTTCGATAAATCGACGCCGTTCAGTCGCTGAGCCAGACTCCTGAATGGAAGCCCTGACAGACCGGTGCCGCAACCCAAGTCCACGGCATGGCGGAAGTTTGTTTCCGGAGGCAGCACTGCATCTAGTGCTTGCCTGAGCAGTGTCGGCACCTGATAGCCGAGCTCGGTGATCAGACTGTGATCAAAACGTTCAGCGTATTGATCGAAAAGATCGCGAATGTATTCCGCCGGCGCCATGTCGGACTTCTCGCCGGTGAGGGCAGCCAGAATGTGGGAAGTAGCGGCCACCCGGTGGCCAAGTTTCAGGGTCTGCCGATAGCAGTCAATCGCCTCTTCATTGCGCCCCTGTCGCTGACAGATCCCTCCCAAGTTGGCATAAGCAGGCGCATAATTCGGATCGATGGCCAGGGCGCGACGAGAGCAGGCGGCTGACTCATCGAGCTCATCCCGATCGGCATAAGCTAAACACAGGTTGAACTGGATGTCGGGATCATTGGGGCTGAGCTCGCCGGCAGCTCGGTAGGCGGCGATGGCCTCCTCGACCTCTCCCTTTGCCTTGAGGAGAATGGCCAGATTGAAATAGCTGTCCACGTCTTCCGGATCGACAGTCAGGGCCCTGGCATAGCAGCCGATTGCCTGGTCGGGCTCACCGGACGTCTGCAAGGCGACCCCAAGATTGTACCAGGCCTCGGCATGGTGCGGATCGAAGGCCAGCACCCGCTGATAGCTGGCGACGGCCTCGGACAGCATATTCTTCCCCAAGTAGGCGGCCCCTAGGTTGAGATGCGCACCGACATGTTCAGGAGCGATGGTGAGGGCGTTCCGATAACTGCGGATGGCCTCCTCCACCCTGCCTGTTTCCTTCAGGGCATTGGCCAGGTTGTAATGCGCCTCATGGGACTCAGGAACTGTGGCGAGCATCCGACGATACCGTTTTATGGCCTCATCGAGTTCCCCCTTTGCATGATGGATCAACCCGAGATTGTGATTGGCCTCGGGTTGGTCGGGATCGCTGGCCAGGATCTCTCTGTAGATCTCGCCGGCCTGCTCTGAATCCCCTGCTTCATGTAAATTCAAGGCCGAGACAAGCCTTGCGGCTTGATGATCGCAATATTGTCCGGACTCACTCAGGTTTTGAGGCTCTGTGGAATCGGGACGATAATCCATGCTCTCTCCTTTCTGTTCGAAATTCCTTCTCGTTTGCAATAAGAACGGCCGGTCACGGGCAAGGGCATAAAGCCCGGAACCCTACCAGCAGAGGTCACGGGAGTCAACCCGCCACCGCAACCGACTCCTGGGTTTCAACGGAAAGTTGGAAAGATAGTACGCGGCAGATCTTTATCGCCTTTTTTCGTAAGTCATTCGACATCGGTGAAGCACACGTGATTGGTTACCATTTTTCTTTTTCCTGGATATAATAAAGAGATATGAATTCGACCACGCCCCCTCCTGCTTTCATTGCCGATGACCGTCTCGTTGCCTGGATGCGGGAAATCCGCCGCACCCTCCATCGCCATCCTGAGCTTTCCTCCCAGGAGCATCGGACCTGCCGCTACATCGCCGCCAAGCTCGAGGAGTTCGGAATTCCCTTCCGAGCACCGGTGGCCGGCACCGGCATCCTGGCCCGCCTGGGACCGGACGACGGCGAAGGCGTTGCCCTGCGTGCCGATACCGACGCCCTGCCCATCGAGGAGAAGACCGGCCTGCCCTTTGCTTCCGAGGAACCGGGTGTCATGCATGCCTGTGGCCACGACGGCCACGTGGCCATGCTGCTGGGTGCTGCTGCCTTGCTTTCCCGCGCCGGGCTGCCTGGTCCGGTCACTTTCATCTTTCAGCCGGCTGAGGAAGGGGAAGGTGGTGCCCGGGCCATGATCGAGGCCGGCGCCCTTGCTGGTATCCGGGCCATCTATGCCGGACATATCGATCGCCATTTTCGGGTGGGAGAGATTGCCGTCAATACCGGCCTGATCAGCGCCTACACCGATGAATTCTTCATTGAGATACGGGGTCGCGGGGGCCATGCTGCCAAGCCATACGAAACCGTGGACTGCCTGGTGGTGGCCAGCCTCCTGGTGATGAGCATACAGACCCTGGTCTCCCGGGAGGTCAATCCGGCCTATCCAACGGTGGTCACCGTCGGAAGGCTGCAAGGCGGCACCGCCGCCAACGTCATCGCCGACTCGGCAATGCTGGAGGGCACCATCCGCACCACCCATCCGGAAATGCGCCAGAAGATCATCGCCGGACTTAAACGAATGGTGAAGTCCATGGAGGAGTTGTACAGCGCCCAAACCAGTGTCCGGGTGGTCGAGGGCTACCCGCCGGTGATCAACCATCAGGCTGCCGCCCGCATCGCCCGTGAGGCGGCTGCCCGGGTCGTGGGCCCTGACGGAGTGGTCCAGCAGCCTCACCCCAGCCTTGGCGGCGAGGATTTTTCCTATTATCTTGAAAAGGTGCCCGGTTGCATGGTTCGTTTCGGAGCCGGACACGCAGAAGGAGAAAATTTCCCAGCCCACAGTCCGCAATTTGATTTCGACGAAAGGGTGTTGCCCCTGGGCGCCGCCTTTTTGGCGGAGGCTGCCCGCGCTTCCCTTTACCGCCTTGACGAACTGCCGCCCATGTCTGGTTCGGAAGGATCATAGCCCGGGACGAATGGAGCCGCTGATCTTTATCCCCAGCCAGCCGTTCACCATCGGCGTCGAGCTCGAATTTCAGCTTCTGGACGTGGCTACCCTCGATCTCGCCCCCCGAGCGCCGCAGCTGCTGGCCCAGCTGCCTGCCGGCCTCCGGGGGGAGATCAAGCCCGAGTTCATGCAATCCATGGTAGAGGTAAGCACCCCTGTCTGTCAGGACATGCAGGAGACCGCCTCCGAACTGGCCATTCTCTGCCGGACTCTGGAAGAGCTTGCCGCCGGTCACGACTGCGTTCCCTTCGCTGCCAGCCTCCACCCCTTTGCCCGACTGAAGGAGCGGCATATTTACCCCGGAGCCCGCTATAGCCAGATCATGCACGATCTCCAGCTTGCCGGCCGCCGACTTATCACCCAAGCCCTTCATGTTCACATCGGGCTGCCGGATGAGCAAACCGCACTCAAGGTGTGCAACGGCATCCGGGAGCATTTGCCCACCCTGCTCGCTCTGACCACTTCCTCACCTTTCATTGAAGGCGAGGACAGCGGCTTTTACTCTTACCGGACCAATCTTTTCAAGGCATTGCCCCGCTCCGGCATTCCGGAGACTCTTGAATCCTGGCACCATTTCCAGGAATTGATCGAACTGCTCAATGAGGCTACCCTTCTCCAGGGGATCAAGGAGTTGTGGTGGGACGTGCGGCCGCATCCTGATTTCGGGACCGTGGAAATCCGAGTCTGCGATCTGCCTTCCCGCTTCAATGAGGTTCTGGCTATGGCCGCCTTGTGTCAAGCTCTGGTCGCCCATCTCGCCAGCCGGGAATCGACCCTCGCCCCCTATCGGGAAATCATGCTCAATAACAAATGGCACGCCTCCCGTTACGGGCTGGAAGGCATCTGGATCGCCACCCATCATGGCGGCCACCGCCCTTTCGCCCAAGCCGCAGCCGCCTTGATCGAAATGGTAACTCCCACTGCCCAGGAGCTGGAAGGCCGGGAGTTTCTGGAACCGCTGGTCGAGGTGTTGGCAAACGGTACCAGCGCCCACCGTCAGCGGCATCTTTATGCAAGGACCCGAGATTTCAGGGCCGTGATCGAGACTTTGCGGCAGGATTTTTGGAAATGAGAAGCAAGGCCACCGTTGCCGCCGGCCATCCTCTGGTGGTGGAGGCCGCCATCGAGATTCTCCGGCAAGGGGGCAATGCCTTCGATGCCGCTGTGGCCGGTGGTTTTGCCGCCTGCGTTGCCGAACCGCTGCTGACCGGGCTCGGCGGCGGCGGTTTTCTGCTCGCCCGCACCGAAACCGGTCGAGAGGTCCTTTACGATTTCTTCGTGGATACCCCGGGTCGCGGCTTGGGCGGGGCCATCCTCGAGCCCCATTTTTTCCCGGTCACTGTCCAGTTCGCCGGCTCGGCCCAGGATTTCAATATCGGCCTGGGCTCGGCCGCGGTGCCCGGCACCCTTCGGGGTTTCCTTCACGTCCATGAGCAACTGGGGTGTTTGCCCCTGGCGGCAATCGTGGAACCTGCAACCGCGCTCGCCCGAAGGGGCGTCATTGTCAATCACCATCAGGCATACGTCTTCGCCTTGCTTCGCCCCATCGTCACCATTAGCCGTGCCGGCCGCGCGCTCTTCGCCCCGAAGGGGGATGTTCCTTCTGCAGGCGAGCTGTTAACCAATCCGCTGCTGGCGGATTTTCTGGAGGGGCTGGCCGCCCATCCCGAGAAGACCTTCTATTGCGGGAATCTCGCCGGTCGCATCGATGCCGACATGGAGGCGGGTCTGGGGTTGCTCACCGCCGAAGACCTTGCCGCCTACCGGGTAATCGAGCGTCAGCCCCTGGCAATCAATTATCGGGGACGGCGGCTGCTCACCAATCCGCCTCCTTCTTTCGGCGGCTCCTTGATCGCAGTCATGCTGCGCCTGCTGGACGAATTTCCCCTCCGCGATTGCAGCTGGGGTTCCCCTTCCCATCTTCTTACCCTGGCCGGAGTCATGGCGGAGGTGGACCGGCAACGGGACGGCGGCGGCAGTTTCGACGCCGCTTGGCACAAAAAGGCTGCCGGCCGAGTCCGCCTGTTCAGCCGCGGCACTACCCATATCAGTGTCGCTGATGCAGCCGGCAACGTGGCGGCCATGACCGCTTCCAATGGGGAAGGTTCGGGCTACTTGATCCCCGGCACCGGCATCATGCTCAACAACATGATGGGCGAGGACGATCTTCACCCGGAGGGATTCCATGCCAGCCCTGCCGGCAAGCGGGTGGCCTCGATGATGGCCCCCACCCTCGTGGAGAAAGAAGGCCGGTCGGAGCTGGTTCTGGGTTCGGGCGGCAGCAAACGCATCCGGAGCGCCATCGTCCAGGTGATCAGCAATTTCATCGATTTCGGCTTGGATGTGGAAAACGCAGTTCGTGCGCCTCGCCTGCACTGGGACGGCAGCGTTCTGCAGCTCGAGCCTGGTTTTGCCTCCCAAGCGGCAGAAGCTCTCAGGCGCCAGTGGCCAGTCAATATTTGGGAAGAAAAGGAAATTTACTTCGGCGGCGTCCATGCGGTCACCGACGAAGGTCAGGGTGCAGGCGACCCCCGCCGGGGCGGGGCGGCTGCCTTTCTGGCGGAATGAAGGATTATAGCACGATTCTGATCGCGGGATGGTTTTTCAGGGTCTGATAGAGGCCGTTGCGCACTTCTTCGGTCTGGACGATCAGCTCCACGTTGAGGCAATGATACTTGCCCGATTTGCTGCTGTTCGAATGGGTAATGATGCAACGTGGGGGTAAGCGTTTCCGATACCGGTCGTTCCAATATACCTTGTGTGTCCGCCGCTGCCAAAGCCAATGCAATCTCTTCGTCCTCTTCTCTCCCGGAGCAGAGAAAAGTTCCGGGCATCGCGGAAAAGCTGGCCGCCTCCCAATCATATGGTGGAAGGTGGAAATTGTGGTAAAATCGAGTGGCACTCACCATACAGGCTTCCGACTATGACCGACAGCAAAAAATCATACACCATCCGCCCGCTTGAGCTGGACGATCTCCCGGCCGTTTTTCACCTGGGAGAGAGTCTGTTCACCTCCCGCCTCACTCCCAACGCCTATCGGATCTGGGACGAATACGAGGTGGTCGATTTTTTTCATGGCAGTTCCGGATTCTGTTTCGTAGCAGAAATGGACGAAGAGGTGGTGGGGTTTCTTCTCGGTACCACCATCGAAAAGAGCCACTCCTCCTGGAACTACGGCTACCTGACTTGGATCGGGGTGGCGGAGGCGGTCAAGAAAACCGGCATCGGCAAGAGCCTCGTCCGGAGATTCATTTCTGCTTGCGAAAAGGAAGGGGTGCGCATGCTGCTGATCGATACCGAGGCGGAAAATGAGGATGCCATCGGTTTCTTCACCAGTCTTGGTTTCGGCAATCCCGAAAATCACGTTTACATGTCGCTCAACCTTTCGGCCGCCGCCCGGGGAAGCAGGTCCCGGGAGAGAGCCAGGAAGAGAAAACTCGCCTAATCCCCTCTTTCATGCCTCGCATCGACCCCATCCGCCTGAAAAAACTCTTCACCGACTTGGTGGACATCTACAGTCCTTCCGGTAAGGAAGGCGAGGCCATCGATTACCTGCACCGATATCTGGAAGGGGCAGGATTCACTGTAGAGCGGCAGGAGATGGACGAAGAGCGTGCCAACCTCATCGTCCTGCCGCCCTCCGGCGAAGCGGAGGTGGTTCTCCTGGGACACGTGGACACCGTACCCGCCCCCGACTTTGAGCATTATGGCGCCGACGAGCATGAAGATGAAATCCGGGGCCTAGGGACCGCCGATATGAAGAGCGGGTGCGCGGCCGCCATCGAGGCCCTTCAGGCCTTCCAGGCCTCCGGCAACGAGCTGCCCGTTGCCCTGGCCCTGGTGGTCGGCGAAGAGGAAACCGGCGACGGAACCGCCGCGCTGTTGAGAGATTATCAGTTCGACTGGGCGGTGATCGGAGAGCCCACCGACCTGAGGCCCTGCTTCAGCCATTACAGCTACATCGAGATCAACCTCGGCACCACCGGCCAGCGCATGCACGCCTCCCAGGCCCACAAGGCCAAGAACGCCATTCGAATCATGCTTTCCCTGCTGGCCGATCTGATCAACCTTATCGAGGAGAGCCACCCGGAGGTCATTTACAACCTGCGGGACCTGAGCAGCGCCTCCGCCGGGTTTGCGGTCTCCGACTCCTGCGAGTGCTGGCTTGATCTGCATCTGCCGCCCGAGCTCTCTACCTCGACGGTGATCAAGGATATCGAGAAAATGATCAGGCCGCGTTACCTTCACGAGGAACACCCCGACGTTTGGTATTCATTTCAGACCATCCACGCCGGCTATACCCTGGATGAACAAACATGGCTGCCGCTACTGATCCGCAACGCCTTCGAGGATCATTCCCTGCCGTGGCAGCCAGAATCCTTCCCCAGCCATTCGGATGCCAATCTTCTGTGGGCTTCAGGAGTAAAGCCCATCCTCTTCGGCCCCGGCAGCTTGGAACTAGCCCACACCTCGGATGAAGCTATCTCCTTCGGACAGGTCGCCACCGCCGCCACCATCTATCTCGACCTGCTTCTTGCCCTGTCTCGACGTTGACCTTCTTCATATTCTCGAAATCCCATTCTGCTTGACCGCCCATCCCTCAAGAGCATAACCTATCTTAAAAACTACCTAAAATTATTATCATCTCCCGCTCGGATATGTCGCTCATCCTCTACATTCGGCCCCTCGACTTCACGGCGGTCTTTGTTCACTTGCAGATCACCCTTCGACTGTTCGGGGTGCTTCTCCTGGTTCCGCTCGGGGTCGCCCTGCTTACCGGAGAATATCAGCTCGCCTTCATCTTTGCGGGTCTGTGCCTCGTTGCTCTTGTCATCGGCCATTTCCGGATCATCGCCTGGACACCCGATCTGGAGAGCCGGGAAGCCTTGGTCGTCACGGCTCTCACCTATCTGCTTTTCGCCCTTCTGGCAACCCCCCCTTTTTTGACGACGACTTCGTTCGTTAACGGTTTGTTCGAGGCCATGTCCGGAATTACCACCACCGGACTTTCCGTCCTTTCTCTGAAGGAGGTTCCGACCAGCCTTCTGTTTTTTCGGGCCTATCTGCAATGGCTCGGCGGCGCAGGCATCATCGTGCTGTCCCTGATCATCCTCGTGGGCCCAGGCAAAGCGGCCTTCCGCCTTTATGCTTCGGAATTCGGCAAAGAAAACCTCATGGGCAGTGTCATCGCTACCGCCCGGGTGGTCATGGTCATCTACTGCCTTCTCACTGCGGCCGGCTTCCTGGTTTATCTTGGCGTTGGGATGGCACCATTTGATGCCCTGCTGTACATCATGGCCACGATCTCCACCGGCGGCTTCGCTCCCTATAAAGAAAGTGTAGGCCATTTCGGTGGCGGCTCGGCGCCGGCTATCCAAGCGGCTGTGCTGGTGTTCATGGTCCTGGGCGCGATCAGCTTTCCCCTCTACTATCAGGCCCGGATGCGCGGCATTGGCCATTTCTTTCGCGATCCGCAGCTTCGGGGCCTGCTGGTGCTGATCGTGGTGGGATTTCTGCTCCTGGCCGGTGTCAGAAGGTGGCAGGATCATGGGATTCACTGGCTGTTCACTGCGGCTAGCGCCGCAACCACCACCGGCTTCAGTCTCAATGCACCGGCAAAGTGGCCGGCGTCAACCCATTTTATCGCAGTGCTACTGATGCTCATCGGCGGCACCGCCGGCTCCACCGCAGGAGGTTTGAAAATCTTCCGAGTGCTCATCATGGGCAAACTGGCTCTGAACCTGCTTCTCCGGGCCCTGCTGCCTCCGGAGGCGACGCTGGCGACCAAACTGGGCGGCATCGCCGTTTCAGAAACCGAAATCCGGCATATCTTCGGTTTTCTGGTCCTGTATCTGTTCGTGCTTTGTATTTCGAGCCTGATCTTTATCCTGGCTGGGTTTTCGGCCGACGCCGCAGTTTTTGAAAATGCCTCGGCCCTGGGCACGGTGGGGCTCTCCGCAGGTGTCACTTCACCGCAGCTGGCCGTCGGCCTCAAACTTCTGCTGGCCTTCAATATGTGGGCCGGACGTATAGAAATCTTGCCGGTCCTGGTGGCGCTTTATCCGAACCTCTGGTGGTGGAAAAGGAGACTGACATGAGAATCGTGATCGTTGGCCTTGGCGACCTTGGCCAGCAACTGGCCGATATCCTGAGCCGCTGGGAAAACAACGAACTGGTCCTTATCGACAGCGACCAAAAGACTTGCGACCGGCTTGCCGCCGAGCTCGATGCCCTAGTTCTCTGCGGGGACGGCACCGACCCGGAGATCCTCAGAAAAGCGCGGCTGGCTGAGGCGAATGCCCTGGTGGCCACCACGGGCTCCGATCCGCTCAACACAGTAATTGCCATGCTGGGCCGACGCATCGGGGTGGAAAAAATCGTGGTCAAGCTCAATAACGTCAGCCTGCATTCTGCCTGTCAGGAAATTGGTGTGGACAAAATTATCGCCCCTAAGGTGTCGGCGGCCGCCGAAATCGCTTCCGTGCTGCATGGCCTTGACAAGCTTGATTTTTCCGCTGCAGTCCGCGGAGGTCTTCGGCTTGTCGAATTCAGCGCCGGTCAAGCCAAGGACAAGCAGCTTTCGGCCCTGGATCTTCCGGAAGGAAGCTTGATCGTGAGCGTGCTGCAGAACGGCCAGATGATTCTGCCTCGCCCGTAAGTGACGCTGAATGAAGACGATACCCTCCTGGTGCTTGCCGAAAGCGACCGGGCGGTGGAAAAGCTCCGAAAGTTACTGGGAAAGAATGAAAAATTAAACAAATAAAAATCCTATTTTCTTTTTCGTCGGTTCCGGATATGAAGGAAAACGAAAGCATTCATCTGGAAAGATTGTCTGTCCGCCGTGCGCTCCGCTTCCAGCGAGCCGCTTAAAAAAGACATGGAAACACAAATCGAGTTGGAGATGCTGCCGCAGCCCGACGTGACCACCTGTGGTCCCACCTGTCTGCATGCAGTCTATCGATTTTACGGAGACCCCATCCCTCTCCAACAGGTCATAGCCGGGGTGGAATCCCTGGAGGGCGGCGGCACCCTGGATGTTCTGCTGGCCTGCCATGCCTTGCGGCGCGGCTTCCAAGCCACTCTCTACACTTACAATCTGGAGGTATTCGATCCCACCTGGTTCCGACTGCTCTCCACAGAGCCACCAAGGCCTACCTGGAATATCTTGAATTGGGGGGGCGGCTGAAATTCAAGGATCTCACCACCGGATTGCTGCGGACGTATCTGAAACAGGGAAAGCCGATCCTCTGCGGGCTGTCGGCCACCTATCTTTACCGTTGTGCCCGGGAGTTCGGTCCTGATCTCGAATACGACGATGTGCGGGGATTTCCGACCGGCCACTTCGTTGTGCTCAGCGGCTACGACATGGTGCAGCGAACCGTCCTCGTGGCCGATCCGCTCCTCCAGAATCCCATGGACAGGGGGCACTATTACGAGGAGGGCATCGACCGACTGATCTGCTCCATCCTGCTCGGGGTGCTCACCTACGATGCCAACCTGCTGATCATAGAACCGATAGCGGCATCTCCGGCCACCGATCGTGACCGATCGAGCAGGCCCGACTGATCACAGATTTCCCATAAAATCAACCAGTTCGGGCTGGAAAAAGCCATGCAGACTCTCCTTGTCGTCGACAACCCCAAACACTTCTGCAAATCCTACCGCTACCAGTCGAGCGGCTATTACGTCTCGCTGCTGGCAGAGGCGCGGGGCCACAAGCCTTTTCCCAACCTGACCACCATTCAGGATATGAAATCCCAGACCCTGGTCCGCTTCGTCTCCGACGACCTCGATCGGCTCATCCAGCAAAGCCTGGCGCCCATCCAATCCGACCAGTTCGTGCTCAGCATCTATTTCGGCAAGAACCTCGCCAAACGCTATGACCGATTGAGCTCGCAGTTGTTCAAGATGTTCCATGCACCGCTGCTCCGGGCCCGGTTCATCTTTCAGAAAAAATGGGTGCTGCAGAGCATCAATCCTATTGCCGGCAACGAGATCCCAGACAGCCATCGGCCATTCGTCATCGAAAAGGCAGAGGAATTCTTCGCCCGCCGGCGGCCTGCTGCCGCCAGGAAACAGACTTTCCGTTTCAACTTGGCGATTCTGTACAATCCTGAGGAACGCGATTCACCGGCAGATGAAAAATCCATTCGCCGACTCATCAAAGCCGCCAACGCCCTCCATATGCAGGTGGAGCTGATCAGCCGCGACGACTACGGCCGCCTGGCGGAATTCGACGCCCTGTTCATCAGGGAAACCACCAACGTCAACCATCACACTTATCGATTTGCCCGCCGGGCTGCCTTCGAAGGCCTGGTGGTGATAGATGATCCGGAATCGATCCTTAAATGTACCAACAAAGTCTTCTTGGCCGAACTCCTGGAACGCCACAAGATTCCTACCCCCAGGACCATGATCGTGCACAAGGACAACCTGGAGCAGGCCGGCGAGCAGCTCGGCTATCCCTGCATTTTGAAGAAACCGGACAGCTCCTTTTCCCAAGGGGTGGAAAAGGCCGAGAACCGGACCGAGCTGATCGATCACGGCAAGCGGTTGCTGAATGATTCGGAGCTGATCATCGCCCAGCAGTACCTGCCCACCGAATACGACTGGCGAATCGGCATCCTCGACAAGACCCCTCTTTACGTCTGCAAGTACTACATGGCAAAAAACCATTGGCAGATCATCAACCGGACGGGCAAAAGGCGATTTGAGGGCCTTTTCGAGACCCTGCCCGCGGAGGAGGCTCCGCCCAAGGTCCTACAAACCGCACTCAAGGCAGCGAATCTCATCGGGGACGGTCTTTATGGGGTTGACTTGAAGCAGGTGGGTAACCGGTTCTATGTCATCGAGGTGAACGATAATCCCAGCATCAACGCCGGGGTGGAGGACAAAGTTTTGCGCGATGAGCTCTATCTCACCGTCATGCGTTCCTTTCTCCGTCGGATTGAACGCCGGAAAAAAGCGGGCGCCACATCATGAGCGGGAGCAAGCAGCTGCATCTTTTTGAAGGAATCGGCATCGAGCTTGAATACATGATCGTCGACCGGCAGACACTCGCCATCCGGCCGGTGGCCGACGAAGTGTTGCGCATGGTCACCGGCCGCTACCAGAGCGATTACGAACAGGAGGATATCTGCTGGTCCAACGAATTGGCCCTGCACGTGGTCGAACTCAAGACCTGCGGGCCGGTCCAGGATCTGGCCGAAACCCTCGACCGCTTCCGACGCGACATTGCCCGCATCAACACCCTCCTTGAAAGATCCGGCGCCATGCTCATGCCCACCGGCGCCCACCCCTGGATGGACCCCTTCTGCGAGACGCGGCTTTGGCCCCACGAACAGAACGTCATTTATGAAGCCTACCACCGTATTTTCGACTGCCGGGGACATGGCTGGTCCAATCTTCAGAGCGTCCATCTGAACCTTCCCTTTGCCGATGACGAGGAATTCGGGCGGCTTCATGCGGCCATCCGGGTGCTCCTGCCGCTGCTGCCGGCCCTTGCCGCCAGCACCCCCATCGTCGACCTGCAGATCAAGGAATCCCTCGACTATCGCCTGGAGGTATACAAATCCAACTCCCAGCGGATACCCTCGGTAACCGGTCGGGTCGTTCCCGAACCGGTCTTCACCAGGGACGAGTACGAACGGCGGATTTTCGTACCCATGTACCGCGACATCGCACCCTTCGACCAGGAAGGGATCTTGCGGTATGAATGGCTCAATGCCCGGGGTGCCATTGCCCGTTTTGACCGCTCGACCATCGAAATCCGCATCATCGATGTTCAGGAATGTCCCCTGGCCGATTTGGCCGTGGCCTCCCTTGTATTCGCGACTTTGAAGGCCCTAGTCGCCGGAAAGTGGAGTACGCTGGCGGAGCAACAACGCTGGGAGGCGGAGCCCCTGGCCGCTCTTCTCGACCGCACTATCCGCCGGGCCGAAAAGACTCCTATCGAGGAGCTGGCCTATGCAGCACTTTTTTCCATGGAAGCAGAGAAGGGCCTCACTGCCGGCAAGCTTTGGCAACGGATCTTCGAGGCATTGAAAGAGGAAGGCACCATAAATCCTACCTTCTTTCCGGCCCTTGACATCATTCTCACCCGGGGTTCTTTGGCCAGCCGCATCATAGGCAGACTGGGCGCCGAACTCACCAAACCAGCCGTTGCGGAGGTGTATAATGAACTTTGCTCCTGTCTGGCCGAGGGCCGAATGTTTGCATTCTAAAAACAGGTACGCATGCTCGCTGATCGTTCCCACCCGCATTGTGCTGGGGCAAATTTGCGGCATCGTGATCGCTTTCAATTTTTTTCTCTTGTCTTTCCGAACCGGCGCCGACAATGACTGATTACAGTCAAAGTGTTGGCTTGATCCTTGACTCCCTTCAGCATCTCCGCGATATAATGAATCTTAACCGCTTGAAAAAATTGAACCACTAGGGCGGACGATCAGAACTACCCGAAATTCCCTCCCTCACCGATACCATCACATGACTCGAACTTCCACACATTCACTTTCTCCAAAAAATGAAGAACAGAAGGGCCACGACTGGGAACCGCCTGCCAAAACGGCGACCAATTTAAAAAAGCTCAGGATCGATCACCATCCGGCCTTCCTGGAAAAAAATGTCCGATTCGCCGACCTCTGCCCGGATTATGCGGCGGCCTCCTCTATCATGACAGAATACCTTAGGGCCGCCCATATTCCGATGAGCAAAAGGCTCGCCAGTGCTCTCTATTATGGGATCAAGGTGGACAGCCGCCGGTTTATGGGGGAGCTGCATCCGGGCGATGAGGAAGCCATCAGGTGGCTGAGAACCCGCGCCAATCCCGATATTGTCAGCCGTATCGAGTTCTCTCAGTTCTCGAGGGAGGCCCTCGATTACTTCAGCATCGCCCTGGTGCGCCGTCGATATGTGCGAGGGGTGATGTTTACCCACCTCGGGCCGGTACCGGTCGTCGACGTCTGCGTGCAGGTGGCCGACTTTCTCATCCGGGTGGAAAACGTGCAATGGGCTCTGGTCACCGGCGTGGTCGGGGAAACCCTTGTGATCGTCTTCCGCAATGACGGCTTAAAGAAGGACGCCGGGAGCTTGGCCCGCGCCGCTTTCGGTCAATTCGGCAGCGCCGGCGGCCATAAGGCCATGGGCCGCGCCGAGGTACGACAGCACGCCCTCCCCAATCACCTGTTGCTCACGGATAATAGAGGAATCGAGAAATTCGTGCTGGGCTCACTGGCAGAGGTGGACAGCCTGTTCAGCGCTGTACTGAGAGCTGTTGGCTCAAGCAGATAAAAAAAGAGGAGGAAAAGGAATGCAAGTACAGGAAGCAGGTCAAAAGTTTCGGTGCAATATCTGCGGCAACGAGGTGGAGGTCATCACAGCGGGCGGAGGCGAACTGGTTTGCTGCGGCGAACCGATGGAGTTGATGGATTAATGGGAAGTGCTCCCTGTTCCGCCTTTTCGGCCAGGGAGCCGGCTCTCCTCCAGTCCGGCATTCTCCTTGGCCGATTGATCAAAGCGCCCAAAAACAATTCATCAGGTAACAGGTTGATTGAAATGGTGTACTTTTGGACGCGATCTCACGGGGATGCTCTCTTTACCGGCCGAAAACGCTGGTCAATTTGGCAGACACAGCCGTGGCGTTCATGAAATCGGAAGCGCCTATGATCAGCAGGGCTACCAGACTGAGGACCGGCGGCCGGATACCGGTCAAGGCCAGGATGCCTAGTGTAATCGCTGCCAGACCGACCAGCATCTGCACTCCACCTGCTGCTGCAACCGCGTCTTTGGCCACTTGTTTGAAGGGTTCCGCCCCCTCGGACAGATCGATCTCCATGGAATTGAGGCTGGACATAACCCCGCCGCTGACGAGCAGAGTTGCGCCGAAGGCGACAATCGCAGCCGGGATCAATACCGTGGTCACGACCCCGATCAGTGCCAAGATTCCCAATACGATTCCCGCCATGCCGCCCAGCGTCTGGAAAGCGACTCCCAGACCTATACTTTCTCTTTCCACGGCCCTGCCCGGAAGCAAACTGGTCATGCGAGCCGTCACCGAGCCGCCTTCCGAGAACAGTGCGGCACCAACGGCCACAGTCGCCACGCCCGCCAGGTAATCAGGGAAAACGCCCGCCAAGCCGATGATGGCAAGAACAGCGGCAACCCCTCCGCTGATTCCCTCGGTCATGGAGCCACTGACCAAGGCCCTTGCAGGTCTTACTTCAGGTACGCCAGGATGAACAGCTTCTTGATTTGCCATGGTTAAACCTCCTCTTCGCCTAGTTACCTGATGAATATTTCCCTCGATTCGGAATTGACTAGGCAGGTTAAAATCCGGTGGCTCTTCGAAGAGAGGCGGCCCCGCCGGAGATTCGACGGTGCTCGAGAGAGGAACCGGTGAAAAAATGGAAAGCCTCTCTTAGAGACATGTTAGCTCTGTCAAGAGGGGTAGAGTCAAGAGGTGAAAAAATGGAGTGGGGCAACTGATTCTCTTAAGATGAATTGGCCTTCTTGATCTCTACATAAAAGGCGGCGGCAAGAGCGGCCGTGCAGCCCTCGGCGGCGGCGGTGACGATCTGCCGGGCATACTTTTCGCGCAGGTCGCCAATGGCATAAATTCCGGGGTTGTTGGTCGCACACTTCTCGTCGGTGACCACGTGGCCGTTCGCGTTCATTTTGGTTCCCGGCGGCACCAGCTGGTTGTTGGGCTCGAAACCGATGAAGATAAAGACGCCGTCGGTGGCGAGCTCGCTTAGGCTGTCATTTTCGAGGTTTCTGATGGTGACGCCGTTCACACCTACAGAGTTGGCGTTGATAGCGGTAAGAACTGAATTCCAAATGATTTTGATCTTGTGCTCCCGGAAAAGCCGCTGTTGGAGAATGCGGCCAGCCCGCAGTTCGCTGCGACGGTGAACGATCCGAACCTCGTCGGCGATTTTGGCCAGATAAAGAGCTTCCTCCGCCGCCGAGTCGCCGCCGCCGACCACTATCACCTTTTTGTTGCGGAAAAAGAACCCATCGCAGACCGCGCAGTAGGAAACTCCCTTCCCGTAATATTCTTCCTCGCCAGGGATCTGCAGCTTGCGGGGGCTGCCGCCGGTGGCGAGAATCACGGCATGGGTCTTGAGAGGATGGCCCTCATCCAGACAGACTTCATGAAATTCGATTCCGGGTTCCACGCAGACGACTTCCCGGTTCATCGTCTCCAGGCCATAAGCTTCAGCGTGCCTGGCAAAATTCATGGCGAGTTCCGCGCCGCTGATTTTCTCCGTGCCCGGCCAGTTTTCCACCTCATTCGAACTGTTGATCTGCCCTCCGAGAGGGCCCTTCTCAATGAGCAGGGTGTCGAGGGCGGCGCGTTGGGCATAGATGCCCGCGGTAAGTCCGCCCGGCCCGCCGCCGATAATGATCAGATCATAAATGTGATCGGTCATGCTCGCTCCAAAAGAAAAATATTAAGAATACTTCTTTATTTTATCTTATCAACAAGTTGAAGACAATCCACATCACTTCTGTCACCTCGCTTCCCTGCCCATGGATATCGGAAAAATCGGTTTGACTTGCCAGGGTGGGGATGCTATCTATCGGCCATGCCTGAACTTCTTCACTATTTCTATTTTCTGGCCTCCGATAAGGAGGTGGTTCACAAGGCCTGGAGACAGCTGATCGACCACTTCGGGTTACCGGAGGTGGAAGCGCATCAGTTTGATGACGGTCCGGTCCTGAGTCGACTGGCCACCAGTGATCAGGCTTCTGCTGCCATTTCTATCAGCGGCCACCTTGCCGTGCTCGAGTTGCAGCTTAAACAGGGGGAGACCAACCAGCAGCGTGCCGAGCTCGAGATGGTTCGGCGAAACTTCGCCGACCTGCTGTTCGAACTAGTAGGAGAATCGACCTTCCTCCTAGGAGAAGCCTTCGGCAAGGGTCTGGACGGCGAGCCACTCAATATTCCTACTCCGCAGGGAATGCTTTCGGTTTTCCCGGGAAACGACGAGCGCCCCCGTTTGTATCTTTTCTCCGCCCCGAAATCGGAAGGCAAGCGTTTCATCCGCGAACGGGTCGTGCCGCTCGACGGCTTTTCATTCGAGGTGCACAAGGAATTGAGCTATCTCGAAGAGCAGCATCAATCCGTTCTGCAGAAGATGGACGAAGCCAACCGACAGATTGCCGAGATCCTCCGCACCAAAGGAAACGACGTAGACAGCTTGGAGGATGAGGTGGACGCCATCTCGGCAACCCACGCCGAGCTGGCCAGTTACGGGTCCCTGATGAGCAGCGCCCTCCACCGTCTGCGCATCGAATCCGCCCGATTCGAAGAGATGCGCCGCAAGATCTCAACGGAACCGGATCCGTTTTTTCAGAGTAGGGAGCGTGCCCGACTCAAACGGCTCGCCGCCTCTTTCAATGCAACCCAGGGAGACCTTTCCCGAGCTCTCGCCAATGCAAAGGCCGCCATCGAGGTGGTCAAAAGCCGGGTTGACCTGGGCCGAAGCCGCACCAATCTCGACCTGCAGAAGCAGATCAGCTCTCTGATGCATCAAAATGTGCATATCCAGGAGGAGGCCCGGGCGATGGGCGTTGCAGCCTCCATGATCGAATTTTTTCTGGTGCTGTTCTACGGGCTGGGTGTCTGGAAAATGTTGGCTGGCGAAGAGCTGGTCCGTCGTATCCCTCTGGCGCTCAGAAGCGTCATTGCCGTCCTCTTTTCACTGGCCGTCGTCGGCGGAACCCACGGGGCAGCCAAAGCTGTCCAGGAAAAGACGGCTCGGTGGATCCTCATCTGGGGCCTGGCAATCGGAGCGATGATCGCAGTCGCGATTTGGGTGAGCATCCTTTCTGCTCACTGAATCTTTTGCCGTCGGAGCTTGATGGCGGTCAGCCTCTCCTTCAGAGCTCGGTAGTGATTTTCCTCATCCCGGGCCATGGCCCCGAACACCGCCTTGCTTTCCGGATCCCCGGCCTGCTCGGCCATCTGCTTGTATCTCCGGATGCCAGCCTTCTCTTCTTCTATCGCCTCCTCGATCGCCTTGATGATGTCCATGGTGTTTTCATCCTGCCGTGATCGGGTTTTAAACCAACGGCGTGCTCCGGGATCACTGCTTTTTCAGAGGGGCCGCCGGAAAAGAGATCTTATCGGCCCACTATGGCGATTCACAAGGGAAAAGTCAATTGCGGGTCTGTGCCGGGACCGGATTATTTTTTCCCAAGTCAGGGAAATGTTTTTAAAAGAGGGGGATGATGAGGTACGCGAAGCCTTCGCGAACCGGCGAAGCAGGATCGCTCTCTGGGACCATTCAAGAATCGGGGCCGGCTTTCCGGTAAGCTTGGTCGAATACCGGCAGTCGCTTTCGGTAAACAACCAGAAGTAGGCGCACTAAAGCCGCGGCACCAAGGGCCGGGGCCCAGACCCAAACCAGCTCACTGGCGAGAATCACCCAGAATCGTTCGTCGAAGAACTGCTTGAGGTTGACTGGCGAAACCTCGATGGGAGTGAAGTGAAAGAAGATTCGTTCATTGGTGAACGGGGCGAAAAAGGCGACCCCTTCGCCGCCGTTGGTAAGGGCGTCAAATACGACGTGAATGAAAATGAGGAAAGAAAAGTAGCCGGAATAAAACCACATCCCTCGGGAAGAAAACTGCTCGCGCCGGAAGAAAAGCCAGGCGATCAAGGGGCCGGCCAGACCGGCGAAAAGGATGGAATGAAAAAAGCCTCGGTGACCGAAAAGGTGATCGTAAGGGATGTTCAAGGCAAAAGCAAAAACATCGATATCGGGAAGAACGGCTGCCAGAATTGAATACAGCAGTAAGCGCTTGGGGGAGGTGCCGTTGCTCACGGCCGCCCCGGCACAGACCCCTACTACCGCATGTGAGATACAGGAAGGCAACCCATTCTCCTTTCTCTCTCAGATGAAATTCCTGATCAGGTGAAGTTCCTGCCTTCATTATCAAATGCGAACGAGATGTTGTCAATCAAGGGGCTTCGAAAGAAGAAGAGAGGCATGAGCGATCGAAGGGATGTTCCGGAATGAGTACTTCTCGATTAAATGCCGCACATGGCTAGAAAAGCTTCTGGTGATATGATCAAGAATCTATCTGAATTACTGAATAATATCGAAAGGCTCTGACGATCGGCAAAAAATGCGCCTTTGGTCTCTTCGGGGAATACCATGACGGAAACTTGGCCTAAACTCATGAAATCCTGCTGGAGACGGTACTGCATTGTTTCGATCTCCCCCTTTGAGGACCGCTTCTCTCAGAACCGAGTGACCGAGAATGGATCCATCGGCTGTTACCGGTAAGATGAAAAAAATGAAGGAGCAAATTGGTACGATGGCAGCTCGGTGTGGCCTTACTGCCAGACTGCTCTCCCTTTTTCCTTTGCGAAGATAGAAATTTTAAACTTATGCCGGTATACAAGTAGCGATGCCCATCACTGATCATCCGGAAAGAACAATCTCCACGACCATCCCTTCGGAAAGATCCGGTCTGTTGCTGTTGGACTACCTTTCCCGGCGCTTCACCTACCGGAGCCGGGAAGAGTGGCGGCAGGAGCTGGCAACGGGCCGTTTGTGCTTGAATGGGATGACTGGGGAGGCAGAGACCCGGTTAGCCGAAGGGGATGTGCTCGTCTACCGGCTGCCCTTCCTGCCCGAGCCCCCCATCGATTGCAGATATGCCGTCGTTTACGAGGACGATGACCTGCTTGTGGTGGACAAACCGGCCCCCCTGCCCTGTCACCCCGGAGGCCGCTACTTCCGGAATTCACTCTGGTCCCTCTTGAGGGAAGAGCATGGACTCGACCGTCCTTCATTCATCAACCGTCTGGACCGGGAAACGTCGGGCCTCGTTCTGGTAGCGAAAAACAGAGAAAGTGCTCACCGCTGCCAGGCTCAATTTGCTGGGCAGACGGTGAACAAAATTTATCTGGTGGCGGTTGAGGGAGATTTCCCGAAGGGAAAAATGATCGCTGCAGGCTGGCTCGGTCCGGATTCCGCCAGCACGATCCGAAAGAAAATCCGCTTTTTCAGAAGCTCGTGCCCCCCTGAAGGGGCCAGGGATTGCCGGACCTGCTTTCAGGTGCTTACAAGAAAAAACGGCATGAGCCTGCTTGAAGCTAGGCCGTGGACCGGCCGCTGTCATCAGATCCGGGCCACCCTCTGCAGTTCGGGTTTTCCCGTGGTGGGCGACAAGCTCTACGGGGTGGATGAACGGCACTTCCTTCGCTTGATGAATGACCAACTGACGGCCGACGACCGCTACCGACTCCGGCTTGACCGCCAGGCCCTTCATGCGGCAAAGCTGCATATCAGACATCCGGCAACCGGCCGGATGCTGATTTTCTCCGCACCGCCGCCTATGGAGTTTCGACTGCTGTTTCCCGAAGCTATAAAGGCATGGCTCGAAAATGATGGGGATTGCAGCGGATCTTCCTCGGGAGAAATTTTCAGGGGATCGGAACCGGCGGATTAAAGCCGTCGCGGCGGCATCCCGCCGGATCCCTCTTCCGGATCGATCTCGCACATACCGCTGACACAAGCCAATTCCCGGGCACCCTGAGTAGCATCCTGCTTCTCGTAGAGAACGATCCGGGAAAAGTCGAGCTCGGGGAGCTCGGCCAGGCGGCGCTCGTATTCCGCCGCGCTGATTTCCTGGTAAGGTGCCAGCTCATAAACACTCTCGGTCCGAGGCAGAAAGGAGAGTCCGCCAAGGATTTCCCATGAATTGTATAACCAGTTGGCCGTTTCAATCCATTCGTCGTCACCAACCAGAACGGTCACCGAAGGGTTATGCTCGGTATAGTGCTCCTTCACCAGTCGCCAGTGAGTCAGTTGGTCCAGGGCTCTCAAGTCGGCGCGGGTAGCGCAGCCTTCCGGCGCGCGCACCGGAAATTCAAGGACAAAGGTCGCGGCCGTAGCTTCATTCTGGCCAGTTTCCGGATAATGAGGAAATTTCTGATCTCGGAGCATGGCAAACAGGGGGTCATTGGCAGAGATGCGAATGCGGCGGAGGTAATGCTTGGCGTACCGAGGGTGCATGCCCGATGCCGCATCCACCAGTTGGGAGACAGTGCCGGAGGGCTTGACGCAGGTGACCGCTGCGGCGGCCCTGATCCCGAAGCGCTCGGCAAACTCGCGATTGGTTTCAACGGCAACCTCCCGCAATCGAGAAAGAACAGTTGCATCCCGAGCCGCCGGCGAATCCCATTGACCGGTGATGGAGACGCCAAGAAGTCGCTCTTCGTCACAATTTTTCTTCCATTCACATGAAATATATGGGAAATCGATCAATGTCGCCTGATAGGTTCCGAGTATTGCGGCAATACGGATTTTCTCTTGCAGGCTCTGCTCGGTATCTTCCGGCCGGGCAACCACCTCAGTCAGATTACAAAACTGCTTGGAACGGAGAATGATCTCCCCGCACGGGTTGGTGCCGCTGGTCTGCAAATAAGGTTCGAAACCGAGCCGCCGCCGCGCCGGCACTTGAGAGAGTAAACCGGCCCGGTTAAAGATTCCCCGCTCCCCGGTTCCACCCGCAGCCAGGTTCAACCATTCCCGCAGAAAATCGATAGCTCCGGGTTTGATATTATAAACCGCAGAGTTGTTGGCCATGGCCCGTTGGGGATGGCTGATATAGAAATGGCCGGTTTTGGCCTCGCGCATCTCTTCATCGTCGAAATCGGAAAGGGAGATCAGGGCGGCTCGGCGAACGCCACCCCGCTCCACCACTTCGCCGATCTTGCAGATAATATCGTGGAGCTCGATGTTGCGCAGGCGTCTACCTTGGGCGGCCAGGATCTTGGAACGTACATCATCGAGCATGGCCCGGAGCGGGGCAGGCCCCGAGCTGCGGCCTCCCATGGTCAGCAAACGGGCACCGGCGGGCCGCACTTCAGAGAAGTCAAACCGAATGTCACTTCCCCCGTACCAGGCTTTGAGACCGGCAGTAAGGGCATCCCCCCACCCTTCCCTGCTGTCACCGACCACATGAACAGGAAGCATCACTCCGGTTTGATGCTGGATGATCGGCAGCTGCTGGACGTTTTGGCTTTCAACCGAAAAACCGACCCCCACACCGGACATGAGGAGGAACATGATTTCGGCCAAATCGGTGAGCCGGGAGGGTGCCAGGAAAGAGCAGTTGTAAGCGGCAATGTTGTTGCTACGAGCAGCCGGGCCGGCGCTCCAGAGAAGACGCATGGATGGCATCACCTGCTGGTGGAGAATGGCTGCGCGAATCTCCTCATATTCCCTCGAATGCAGCCGGTCTCCCACATTCTCCCGCATGAAATCGAGGTAGCGATCCACGGTTTCCACCCAGGTCTCCCGCCGGTTCTTCTCGTCGATCCAGCGAGAATAGGTGCGGTAATAAACGAACTCGGCCAAAGTATTGCTGAAATATTTTTTGCTGCGAGCGGTGAACTCCCTCACCTCGGAAGGGACCGCACTGGCCTGGGCTCGGAGTCGGGCGCGCTCGTGGCGATAGAGGATATACGCCTTGGCCGTCTGTACGAGTTCGAAAAGAATCAGGGTTTCTTCAACCAGATCCTGAATCTCCTCCACCTGCGGAATATGACCCGGGAGAAAACGCCGCTCCATCTCGGCAATCACTTCTTCGGCAACCCGCCCGGCATCCCGGTCGGGATCGCCCTCACCGCACGCAGTCATAGCCCTGGCAACGGCCCTGCTGATCCGTCGCCTCTCGAAAGGCACCAACCGCCCGTCGCGTTTTTTCACCTGGGTGAACCTGTTTTTCATTGCAGACAACCCTTCACATCATAAAGTAAAGCTCTTGTGCTGCTACAGCTAATTCTGTCTTAATGTAAATACCCCTTTCCGTTCCTGATTGTACCACATCTCGCTCTCCCCGGAAGCATTCACAGGTGCCCTGGGGTCCACTAACGAAACAAGCAGCGATTCTCCAAATCGCTCTGCCTCGGGCAGATACGGTCTTACGATATTTCCCAGCATATCACGAAGTCTGGAAGCGTTTACAGGTGCTGCAGATGTCTGTGAGCCGAG